>JBDTZT010000027.1:0-12932 GCA_040005005.1 Actinomycetota bacterium | reverse complement strand
ATTCAGCGAATCACTTCCATAAACTTCTTTTGCCGCCGCCTTCATTCCCATATAGCGTTCGTAACCGGCGAAAGATTCGTAGCCGCCGTCGCCGTTGAGCGCGACGGTGACGTGTTTGCGCGTTTCTTTGGCAACGTAATAGGTCGGAATCGCGCTCGAATCGGCGTAAGGTTCGCCGTAATGTTCAACGAGTGTCGGCAAAACTTCGAGCGCGTTCGGACGCACGATAAATTCGTGATATTCCGCGCCGATGTGTTCGGCAACTTTTTTCGCGTATTTGAGTTCGCTGAAATCCTGTTCTTCAAAACCGATCGAAAACGTCTTGACGGGCGAAGAACTCTCCTGCGCCATCAGCGCGACAATGATTGATGAATCAACGCCGCCCGAGAGAAACGCTCCCAAAGGAACTTCCGAAATCAAGCGAAGTTTGGTTGATTCGCGTAAAATCCGCGTCGTTTCTTCAATCGCTTCTTCTTCCGAAATTTTTATCTTTTTGGAAAAATCCGGCTGCCAATATCTTCGCGTTTCAATGCGCCCGTCTTTCCAGCGCAGCCAGTGCGCGGGTTCGAGTTTGCGGATTTGCTTGAAAGCGGTCTGCGGCGCGGGCACGCAAAGATACGAAAGATAACTGTCAATTGCCAGAAAATCAACTTCACGCGAAATACTTTCGTGGGCGAGAAGCGCGGTAAATTCCGAACCGAAAATCAAATCGCCGTTTTCCTGATGCGAATAAAGAACCGGCTTTTTTCCAACCCGGTCGCGCGCTAAGAAGAGCGATTTGTCGCGTTCGTCCCAAATCGCAAACGCAAACATTCCGCGCAAATGCTCCACACAATCCGCGCCGTATTCGTCGTAAAGATGAATAATTACTTCCGTATCACAATTTGTATAAAACCGGTGTCCGCGTGATTCCAGATCTTTTTTGATCTCCTGAAAGTTGTAGATTTCACCGTTGAAAACGATTGCCGCTGTTTTAGCTTCATTAAAAATCGGTTGTTGTCCGCCTTTTAAATCAATAATTGCCAGGCGGCGCATCGCCAGCGCGACGTTTTCATTGACATAAAAACCGTCTTCGTCAGGTCCGCGATGAACGATGCAGGCATTCATCTGCTCTAAAATTTCGCGGCTCGCCGCACGTGAGTTTGAATTTACAAATCCGACAATTCCACACATTATTTTACGGTAGTTGGAGCGGAACCAATCGCTCTCGATTCCCTCAGATATTTGTCTAATCTCTTTTGCTTTTCTAGCTTCTGATTTTTTCTATTTTCCTTTTTTTCTTGCCGCAATGTCCATCCGACAGCGATGAAAATAAACAAAAACACCTGAATTTGCGTGCGTTGGCGATATGCTGTTCCGACGTTTCCCTGAAAGATCGAATAGGCAATCGTCAGCATCAAAGTAAAAATCAGAATCGCAATCGCCCCGCGCAGACGGTTTTTTATGGTGTATAAAAGTCCGATAATCAGCAACGGAATCGAGCTCCACCAAACGAGCATTTCGGGCAGCGTAACAGCTTGCCGCAAACTTCCCAACTGCCACGGAAAAGGGGCGAACATCAGATAACTGAAACCAATCGGAATCGCGGAAATGGCGCCTTCCGTGGTTGAAACGTTCTCGTCACCGCCAAAACCGGAATCCGCCGAACGCTGTAAATCGTTACGGCTTTGCTGAACTTTTTCAAGACTGCCAAATTTATCGAAATTTTCTTCGGCAGTCTTGAAAACTCCCAGATAAGTCAAAGCTAGCCCGAGAATAACCAGCGCGACAACACCTCTGACGATGGATTTAAACGATCCGCTCTGCCCGATCACGAAACTTCCGGCAACCGAAATTGCGACCATATAAAAAATGTAAAATCGCAGCGAGAGAATGCCGAACAGCGAAAAAATCAAAATAGCGACGGCGAGATAGCTAAAACGCTCCTGAAGATGCAAAACCATGGTCATCGCCAAAACGAGCAGGAAAATAATTAATCCGTCTTTAAGAAGCTGTGATGACCAGATAATAAAAGCCGGAAACAGCGCAACCATTAATGCAGCTATCTTACCAACCCGATTATTATGAAAAATTTTATGGGCGCAGACATAAACCATCGGTGCGGTGGCCGCGCCAAACACCGCGCAAAAAAACTGGGCGGCGAGAATATTTTGCCCGAAAATCGTGTACAGAAACCCCGTCAGATAAGTTAATCCCCAACCCGGTGTCGAGGTACTAATAGCTTTTTGACTAAACCAATCGTTGGCTGAAGCATCGTGAAACCAAATATCAACCAGACGCTGTCCCATCCAGTCGTAATTTAGCGCGTCGCTTCCGAAATATTCGCGCAAATTAAAGACGTGAAGAAAAGTGCCAAACAAAACACGGAGAATCAGTGCGACAAGAAAAATCCGAATTAAAAATTTGCTTTCTTCGGTATTTTGACGAATTAAAACGATGGTCAGTGCTGAAAGAATCACCGTTACAAGAATGGCCACGAGACCTTCGGGAAAGGTCAAGAACATTATCGCAAGGGCGATCAGAAAGCAGAAAATCGCAAGTATTTTATCCATCTTTAAATCTCTTCGGGCAAATCAGGTCGCGTTTTGTATTCGGTCAGAAACTTGCCGTCTTCGTCTAATTCTTTAATCGCTTTGGCCGGAACTCCCGCGATTAAAAAATATTCGTCCTCAAACTTTTTCGTGATCACCGAACCGATTCCGACGATACATTTCGGCGGAATTTCGCCGCCCGGCGCAATGCGGATTTCCGAACCGATGTAGCTGTAATCGCCGATGATGATCGGTTTGGTTTTCTGCCGGTTATGCGTCCAGAGCGACGAATTTCTGCCGCCCAAAATCACGCGTTTGCCGAATTCAACCCGGTCCGTAAAATCAATTTTATGCGAGGTCGTGACCACACTTCCATCGCCCAAGATAAATCGCGGGTCGGCCGGCGTTACAATAATTGGATCGGGAATCGAATTTATCTCGTTCAAACGAATAATTTCCGTGTAGCGACCGAGCCGCACTTCATCGCCGCCGCGAATGATGTTCAGATGACCGATCCGCGTATGATCGCCGATTGTCAGTTTTTTGATACCGATGAGCGCGTTCAGATGCCCGATTGAAACGTCATCGTCAATCGCACATTCTTTCGCATTGATGATCGAAAAGCCGATTCGCACCCGTTTCCCGATTTTGTAGCCGAAAAAAAGGCGGTAAAGCGGACGTTTCAGGAATGACGGCAAAACGGCAATTCCCAACAAAATCAACAATTTAAATTTACTTGTCCGCATCTTTTCAAAATCATTTCACCGCCGCCCGAAACGCTTCGATAATTTTCGGCGCGTTCGCCTCGAGGCTGTATTTCGCCTGCGCGTCCGTGGCGGCAGTAGCTGACATTTCGTTTCTCAGTTTATCATCTTTGACCAGAGTTGTAAGAAATTCCGTCCATTCGCCGTCATTCGCCGCCAGAAATCCGTTTTCGCCGTGCCGTATAACTTCCGGGTTGGAAGCCATCGGCGTGCCGACCGGGACAATTCCGAGAGCCATATATTGCGCCGTTTTCATAATAAATTTATGCTTGTTCCACGAAAAATCGGGCAGCGGCACAAGCCCGACCTGAATGCGCCGCAAATCTTCAACCTCGCTCGTGCCATTCCATTTCTGCGCCGTATATTTTACTTTCTCTAAGTCAAAATCAGTTCCGCCGATAAAATGAATATCGCAAAAATCACGCGCCGAGATTTCCTGCAAAGGCTTTTCGACGAGCTTGATATTTTTGAGTGTCGTCGGACTTCCGCTCCAACCGATGCAAACCCGTTCGGGATGCGCGGGAAACGGCTGATAGACAAACTGATTGGTGTCAACAATGCTCGGAATCTGCCGGACGTTTTTGTTAAATTGCAGAGAATAATCGCGGATATGCGACGAATTGGCAATCACAATCTTGCTGATGCGAATGATTTCTTTGATCTTGCCGAAAAATTTCAAATACGAAAGATAGCCGTTTGAAGGACTTCGATACGGCATATAAAGCGGATCGTCGAGCTGATAAATTATCGGTTTTTTCCGCGCAATCATCTTTTCAAGAAACGCCGGACCTAAAAGTGCGGCTTCCCGGTAAACAAAAACCGCGTCGTAATCGCCAAGCCGTTTCAAAAGACCGATTCGGTCCGCGTAGCCTTTGATCATTTCAAAGGCTTTCGCCATATAATTGCCGCTTTTGTAAAGAATTTCGTGGAGCTTTTCCGATTCAAACGGCGCGTAATCAAGCGTAATGCCTTCGGGCGCGAGAATTTTTTCCCAGAGCTCGATGCTTCCGCGCTGTCCGGGCGCGTGTCCTTTCTGATGCGGAACTAAAGTCAAAACTCGCATTACTTTGCCAATAATCTTTCGTAAATTCTTCGATATTTTGCGCCCGCCGTTTTTTCGAGGTCAAATTCCCCTCGCGCCGTTTCGCGGCAGTTTTCGCGCAAATCGCTTGTTTTACTTAATTCTTCAATTTCTGTTAAAGCCGCAAAATAGCTTTTTCCGTCGAAATCCGACAAAACCGCGCCGACTTTGTGTTCTTCAATTAGTTCGGCGACGTCGCCGACACCGCGATTTGAAATGACCGGAACGCCGCTGATCAAATATTCGGCGATTTTTGTCGGCGATGAGGAAAGTTTTGAAAAACACGGCTTGATAAAAGAAATCGCGGCGTCTGCCGCGCTCAAATATTTCGGAATTTCCGACGGCGCAAGCCTTGCGATGAAAAAATCTTTTTCGGTCAAACCGCGATCTTTCAAGAGTTCCGAAATCATTTCCGCGTTGCTCTGCGTCAAAACAAGCGCAAAAGAATCGGCGTTTTTTTCCTTTGCCGCTTTGAAAAAATCGGCCATCGCGTCAGTCAAATACCAACCGCCGAACGAACCGACATACGTTATCACAAAACGATTTTCGGCGTTTAACTGCTTACGGATTTCGGCGCGGGAATTGCCGTTTGCCGCTTCAAATCGCTTCAAATTCACGCAGCACGGAATAACCTCGACCGGTCTTTGAAATTTATCAAAACCCGTCTCCGCGCTTTCGGGAAAAAGAATTTCACGCGCTTTTTCGGTCAAAACAACAAAACCGTCCGATTCTTTGAAAAGCCATTTTTCAGCTCGTTTGACCGATTTATAAAGCCAGCCGTTTTCCTTCCAAACGCCCGCATCGGTGTATTCTTCGGGAAAAAAGCCGCGAATATCAAACAGCATTTTCGGCTTTTTGCCGAATGTAAACTTTTTCGCGAGTGCGCCCATCATTGCCGGAACGTGAATCCGGGCGTGAAGAATGTCAATCTTTTCGCGCCGAATCTTTCGCCAAACAAACCATGCGCCGCAAACGACATCAAAAAGCGTGGCGGGCGCAGACGGTCGTTTGTGATAAGTCAGAAAATTCCATTCGATGCCTTCGCCGAGGAGCTTTTGTTTTTCGGTTATGATTTGCTCAGTACTCCAATTTGACTTCGGATCCGGCTCGAAGGTCAGAATCGAAACGGCCGTTCCGCCTTTTTTTATTTCGCGCAAATACGGCAAAACCTGCGTCTGCACAAGCGGTTCGCGCAACCCGAAGTAACACAGATAGAGAGTTTTGTAATTATTTTTCTTCACAATCATCAAATCAAAATATTGATAATAGCAAAGCGGGAAAGATTTTGCTTGAGAAGCTAAGCCTGTTTTTTCAAAACCGTGAGAATATTTTTACCGACGGGAAATTTCAAAAAACGCTCGAATTGTTTCGTCACGGGCACGGCAAATTTGTCGTAAGCCGTCACCACACCGCTTTCGAGGCGGTCGGATTTGAGCAATTTGTATTTGATATACCACGGGAAAATGCCGACAAAATCGAAATAATTTGATTTCACGATTTCAAAACCGGCGGTGCGCGCTTTTTCTTCAAGTTCGTTTTTCGTGTAACGGCGAAAATGTCCGACTTTTTCGTCAAACGCGCCGTAGAGCGACATCAACGCCGGCACAAAAATCAAACAATGTCCGCCCGTTTCCAATGTTTCATAAACCTTTTGAAGTTCGCCCCGGTCGTCTTCGATATGTTCCAATACATTAACGTAAATTACGGTGTCGGGTTTGGCGTTTAATTTATCCGCCGTTTCGGAAAAGATTGCGTTGTAATAATTTACGGTGACGGAGGTTTCAATTTGCGAAATGTTTTGTTCTAAAAAATCAAACATTCCGGAAGGCTCGACGAGCGCGAGATTTTCCAGTTTTTCATTGATCAGCATCTCGGAAAACGAACCTGTTCCCGCGCCGACTTCGACAAGTTTTTTACCCAAGAAGGGACGAAATTCTTCGAGAATCCATTTGTGATAATTGACGGCAAACGACATCGCTTCAAGGTCTTTGCCGACGTAAACAACTTTTTTACTCATTCGTTTCCAATATCAAAAGGTTTGATTTTTCTTCCAGTAAGGTTTTCGGAATTTCACGGTAAGAACTCTTTAAATCCGTCAGCCAATTGTATTTCAAGATATAAAACAAAGCCGCTACGCCGTCTCTGAAACCGATTTTTTTGCCTTCCGCGTAAGTTCTGCCGTAATAACTGATCGGGACTTCGTAAACGGCGCAATGAAGTTTCGCAACTTTTGCCGTGACTTCGATTTCAAAACCGAAACCCTTTGAAGTAATCGTCATATTACGGATAATTTCGCCGCGAAAAGCTTTGTAGCAGGTTTCGACGTCCGACATATTCAGATTTGTCAGACAATTTGAAAGAAACGTCAAACCTTTGTTGGCGAGATAATGATAAAAATATAGTACGCGGGCAGCGCGTTTGACCATAAAACGCGAACCGTAAACAACGTCGGCGCGGCCGGTCGCGATCGGCATCACGACATCGGCAATTTCCGACGGGTCGTATTCGAGGTCGGCGTCCTGAACAATCACGATTGCGCCTTTCGTCAAACTAAAACCTGTTTTCAAGGCTTCGGTTTTGCCGCCGTTTGCGGGTTGTCTGATATACCGGACGCGTTCGTCAGCGCTCGCTAAAGCCTGCGCAATTTCGGGCGTTTTATCTTTCGAGCAGTCATCAACGATGATCAGTTCGAGCAACGTATCGAGTTCCAAAACTCTGCCGACAATCTCTCTGAGCGTCGCTTCTTCATTGTAAGCGGGCATCACGACCGACAAAAAACGCTGATTGGAAAGTTTTGTTTCCGACATAACTTTATGAATTTACGCTAATTTCCGTTTTTATTCAAAATTGCCTTTGCCCAAATGATAAATGTTCCCGCATTGATCGTCAAAAACAAAGTGATACCGATTTTTTAATAAATATTCCAACTATTTATTGTTTCTTATACACCTAAATTGATTCGTTTGATGCTTGATGACTTTTATGCTTTTTGCGATTATTTCAATGTTAGTAAATCTCATCTTTGGCTTTTTATTCGTTTTTACTACGGGTTTGTTCCGCTTTCCAATGTCTTTCTCAACCTCAAAATAGGACGCTCAACCAAATAAAACGACGCAGACGCACAAACGGCAATCAATATCAACCTCACAACTATGGGCAAATTCCAAAGCGGATTTAGAAAAGGTTGTTGCCAAAGGTATATCGAATAGCTCATTATTCCGATAAAGGTGATTGGTTTCCAATTTAATATATTGCTAACAATTCCTTTATTCGCCACACAATACGCGATTGAGAGAGCGATGCAGATATTTTGCAGAGGTATAAGTATTGTCACATAAACCTGTTTCGAGTAGTAACCGGGAAAGTTCAGCAGAAAAGTTATTCCAAAAACGGGTAAGATAAAAACCCACGATGATTTGATATTCGGAACATACGCTAACAAACATCCGACTGCCAACGAATCGGCGACTACTTCAAAGCCTGAGAAACCTATCCAAATAGAAGGATTATTGGAAATGTAAAGGAAGCGGATTATTGGACAAAGAACAATTGCTAGTATTGGGAATATAGGTTTCTTTGTCCACATCATCATGAAAGGAAGTATCAAATAAAACTGTTCTTCGACCGCCAATGACCACGCGTGAAGGACGAGATTCCATTCGTGTCCAGTATAAAAATAGTTTTCCGTGTAGGTAAATGAGGCAAGTAAATCCTGATACGGAGTATCAACCCACCCAAGTAGAGCTAAAATTAAGAAAATCATCAAATAGACATAATAAGGCGGAAAGATTCGCAAAGTTCGCCGAAAATAAAACTTTTTCAAATCACTATCTTTTAACAATAGTGAAGTAATCAAAAATCCTGATATGACGAAAAAGATATTAACTCAGAGTCTCCCCGATAACATCAATGAGGAATGAAACAACGTCATCAACTTGCCGTCGGGTTGATAAGCAGCAACAAGGTGACTAAAAATCACCAAAAGAATCGAAACTGCGCGTAATCCGTCAAGTGCTGGAATAGATCGGTTTGAGGTCATCGAGGGAGATTTTAGCAAAATGTAACGTTGAACCAAAGTATCTCTCTCCTATTTTATGTTTTAACTTTTTTAAAGATCGCTTGCGCCCAACCGATAAAAGTCGCCGCATCAATCGTCAAAACGAGCAGTGCGACGCCGCCGAAAATCAGCGGATTGAAAAGCGCGTTGAAGCCGAATTCAAAACGGTGCAGCAAAATTCGTTTGGCGGCGCGCGCCGCGAGCCACGCCAAAACGCCCAAAAGCCAAAACAAGCTGTGAAAAATTGCTAAAACAACAAACGGCAAAACAAGCAAATATTGTTTCGCCACGCCGTAATGCCAATCCCAGGCGCGACCTGCCCAAACATTATGTTTTGAATAAAGCGTAAATTTTTGAAACGTACTTGCAAGATTCGGGCGAAGCTGCCAGAAAACATTTGCATTTGGCGCAAAGACTGATTTAAAACCTGCGCTTTCGGCAGTTTCCATAAACATCAAATCTTCCGCCGCCCGCAAATCGGGAAAACCGCCAACCTTTTCCCAAACCCGTTTTTTCAAAAGCATCGAAGCGACCGATTTTCCGCGAATCGAATTCTGACGAAGCGCAGGAACGTAGGAAATCGCCGCGCATTTTTCAAAAAGCGAACCCGTAACCGGCGAAAAATTACCGTAAATTAAATCGGCTTCCGGAGAATTTTCGGCGGCTTTAACCAGATTTTCGAGCCAGTCTTTTTCGAGTTTGATGCCCGCGTCGGTCAGCGCAATCCAATCACCAAGCGCCGCTTCGATGCCGATGTTGCGACCTTTCCCCGGCGAGGCTTCTTCTGCTTTGATCAGTTTAATTTTGGAATTTTCGGCACCAAACCGTTCGGCGATTTTTATTGTGTTATCGGTCGAACCGCCGTCAACCAAGACGATTTCGGCGGGCTGAAAAGTTTGCGCTTCGATTGATTCGATGAGCTGCGCCAGAGAATCGCTTTCGTTCTTCATCGGAATGACCAGCGAAATTTGCAGTTTTTTTACAGAACTCATCAGAAAAAAGGTAAACAATCAGTAGCGTGAGCGGTAGCGAACACTTTCGTTAATTGAAAACCCGCCATCTTAACCCGACGCGCTAACGCTCGCTCTAGTGATTATTTCGCTGCTAGGAAACCGAAGCCGATTCGCCGCGATAAAGCGCACGGCTTTTGCGGTAAATCGGATGATTGCCGAATTTACAATACAAATATTTGTGCAGACTCAGCATTTTAAATTTACCTGACGGGTTATATTGAAAAGCCTTGTCCGCCATTTCGGACGCAGATTTTGCATCGTCGCCCTGCAAATAATAGCCGCCGCTCGTAAAACACATATTCATCATCGCTTCTTTTTCGATGGCGCGAATTTCGGCGGGAAGATCGTCGCGGGCAAAGAATTTTTGATACATATATTCGAGTTCCGGCGCGGCTTTTATCGATTGCGCGACGGTTTTCGAATCAGCATGCAGGCGATAGGTCGAAAGAATCTCGGCAATATGTTCGATTTTGAAATACAAACCCGCTTTCATCCAAAAATCCCAATCCATAAAATAATAGAATTTCGGATCGAGTTCGCCGACTTTGCGAACAACGTCGCGGCGGATAAAAGCCGACGGCTGCGAGATCGAATTTTCGCAGTTTTTGATGAATTTCCGGTAGGTAAAATCTGTAATCGGGCGTGTCGGTTCGATTTCCGTCCCGTCGGCTTCGGTAAACATCGAATCGCCGAAAACAATGCCAACTTCGGGATTTTCAAGCAGATATTCAACGCCTTTTCGAACGCAAGTCGAATCATAAAAAGTATCGTCCGAATTGAGCCACGTGATAATTTCGCCCTTCGTCATCGCCCAACCTTTATTGATGGTCGGCGTTTGCCCCATATTTTTCTGCGATTCCCGGACGAATTTATCGGAAGGATATTCCGCTAAAATCTTCGGCGTTTCATCGGTTGAACCATCGTCTAAAACAACGTATTCGATGTTCGGATAATCCTGCGCCAAAACGCTTTCAATCGTATCCCGCAAAAAATCCGCCTGATTAAAGGTCGGTGTCACGATGGTTACAAAAGGAAGATTTTCGCTTGCTTGATTTTTCATACAAATTAAAAAATTTATTAACAGGGATAGAAGGGATAAACAGGGATTTTAGAGATTTATTTTATCCCTGTCTATCCCTGTTAATTTCACACTCCGACTCCTTTCTCGCTCTGTGCGGCGACGATTTCTTCGCAGATCGTCGGCAAACTTTTCGTAATGTCCCAGTTCGGATAATGACTTTTCAGCTTGCTCAAATCGCTGATATAGCAAATATGGTCGCCGATGCGGTTTTCGTCCGTATATGTCCAATTGAGTTTTTTGCCCGTCAGGTCTTCGACCATTTTGATACATTCGATGATTGACGCGCTGTTACTTCGTCCGCCGCCGAGGTTATATACTTCGCCCGCGCGCGGATTTTTGATGAATTCCTCAAAGGCGCGAATCACGTCAAAACTATGAATCTGGTCGCGCACCTGTTTGCCTTTGTAGCCGAAAATCGTGTAATGCCCGCCCGAAACGATTTGTTTGACAAGGTAAGACAAAAATCCGTGCAGCTCAACGCCCGAATGTGACGGTCCGGTCAGACAGCCGCCGCGAAAAATACCGACCGGCATATTGAAATAACGTCCGTACTCCTGCGCCATCACATCGCCGGCGGTTTTCGACGCGCCGAAAAGCGAGTGCAGCGTGCGGTCAATCCGACATTCTTCGGTAATTCCGTTAAAATCTTTTTCGTCCGCGTAATCCCAACGCGTTTCGAGTTCGTTCATCGGCAATTCGTTCGGGCTGTCGCCGTAAACTTTGTTGGTCGAAACCTGTATAAAAGGCGATTCGGGCGCATTCTGGCGCGTCGCTTCGAGTAAATTCACCGTTCCGACGGCATTTACGTCAAAATCCAGCAGCGCAATGTCGCGCGCCTTATCGTGCGAAGGCTGTGCCGCGCAGTGAATAATCGCGTCGAATTTGTTTTCCGCGAAAAACGCAAAAACGGCTTCGCGGTTGCGAATGTCCAAATCGTGATGCGCGAAATTCTTTGTGTTTTGCTGAAGACGACTCAAATTCCAGGTCGTATCGCCTTGTTCGCCAAAAAAAACTTTCCGCATATTGTTGTCAACGCCGACTACTTCGTGACCTTGCGCGTCGAAAAACGTGACCGCTTCCGAACCGATTAAACCGCTTGAACCTGTAACTAAAATTTTCATTAATTCTTCCTAATAATTTAACTCTCTCACAAAAACCGCATCCGTCTGCACGATTTCTTCCGTTGCCGGGTGAAGCATCTGCGCGAGACTTCCGCGAAAACGGAAATCTAAATTATACATTTTTTCATAAACATCGTGAAATAGCGGCTGATTTTCGTAGATGTGGAGAAACGACATTTCCAAGATCGCAATGCGCGCATCCGCCAAAATATTGCGTGCGCGCCTTCGATGGCTTCCATCTCGTAACCTTGCACGTCAATTTTCACGAGAATATTTTTTTCCAGTGTTTTATCGCCCAAAACTCCGTCGAGCGTTTTTACTTTGACGATCGTCGGCTCCGCACTTTGACCTTCCCGGCTTTCGGGAAAGGCTTCTTTATGAAGCTCTTCCATTTTCAGAAAAGACGACGACGGCGTGTGAAAACTGCGAAAGAACTCAAGCGTTTCCTCACGGCTGCCAATCGCGTTTTCAAACGGAAAAAAGTTTTTATCACCCGGCAGCGCCCGTTTGAGTTCGGCAAAACAATCGGGCAATGGTTCGAACGAATAAATACGCGCCGAAGGGAAAACTTCCCTTGCTAACTTTGCAAATTGTCCTTTGTTCGCGCCGATGTCAAGAATGGTTTTGATGTCCAAATCCAAAATCCAGGGCTTTTTCAAATCGCGGTAATGCTCGTAGCTGATTCCCTTGCGCTTTAATTTTATCGCTTCGGGATGCCGCGCCATAATATATGTTTGCACGACCGCCGTGCGGATTTTCTGCGAAATACTCATCTTTTTATGACTGGAGCGCAGGCGCCCTCGCCTGCCTACGTCGTTTGAAAAACGGCGTAAAAATACTTCGATTCCCTTAAAATTTGAAAGAAAAAGAAAGGCTTTGAGCGTTTTTCAAATGCTGGCAGGCGAGGGCGCCAGCGCTCCAGTCTTATCCTTTTGCCATTTTCTTGATGCGCCGAAGCCACAGCGGAAAATGCGAACGGCAAGTTTCCATCAGCGGATAATCCCGATAGGTTTCACGCGGCGCATTGGCGGCATCGGTAATTGCGCTTTCAAAACAATTTTCGTAGTTTTCGATCATTTTGGCAATGCCGTATTCCCGGCCCGTGTGCCAGGCCAGGCGGCGCATCTTTAAAAGCTCGGTGCGGTTTTCGCTCAAAAATTTCAGTTTTTCCGCGAAACCTTCCGCGTCGCCGATTTCAATCAAGAAGCCGTTCGTGCCGTCTTCAATCAACTGTTTGTTCCCGCTTCGAATGTCGGTGACGACCGGACAACAACCGTTTGACAT
>JBDTZT010000516.1:0-3829 GCA_040005005.1 Actinomycetota bacterium | reverse complement strand
ATTTCGCCGACACCGGCTTTTTCAACCGGTTCGCGTTTCATTCCTTCAAAAACATAAAGTTCCTTGACGCGCGTTTTCTGCGTTGAGCCATCGCGTTTAGAAACCATCACTTCCTGATTTTTGGCGATCTCGCCCGAATATATTCTGCCGATTCCCAATCTTCCGACAAAAGCATTGTATTCAATATTGGCGACGAGCAGCTGCAAAGAATCGTCGCGCAGAGCGTGCGGCGCGGGAATCGTTTCGATGATTTGATCGAACAGCGGTTTCAGATTTTTCGATTCTTCTTCCAGTGTTTTTTTGGCGATGCCGTCGCGCGAAATTGAATACAGCACCGGAAAATCAATCTGCTTGTCGTCCGCGCCCAAATCAATAAAAAGATCGTAAATTTCGTCTAAAACTTCTTCGGGGCGCGAATCCTGGCGGTCAATTTTATTGACGAGCGCGATTGCCGGAAGTCCGAGTTCGAGAGCTTTACGAAGCACAAAACGGGTTTGCGGCAGACAGCCTTCCGCCGCGTCAACTAATAAAACGATGCCGTCAACCATTTTCAAAACGCGCTCGACTTCGCCGCCGAAATCGGCGTGTCCGGGTGTGTCAACGATGTTGATTTTGTAATCGCCGTAATGCACCGACGTGTTTTTCGCCATAATCGTGATGCCGCGTTCACGTTCCAAATCCATCGAATCCATCACGCGGTCAACGACGGTTTCATTGTCGCGGTAAGTGCCGGATTGTTGGAGCATTGCGTCAACCAAAGTCGTCTTGCCGTGGTCAACGTGCGCGATAATTGCGATGTTGCGAATCTTTTCTTTAGTAATCATAGATGTAAATATGTCATAAAAGACAAACGAAAATGATGACCGATTTAGACGGAAAACGCAACTGCCAAGTAAAAAGACCGAACAAAATTTGTCCGGTCTTTCGTTTGGTTGAAAGAATTAACCTTTAATTAGCGGTATTCTTCTTTGCCGATAATCAGATTATTCTTGACGCTGAAAACACCGCTCACGCCGTTTGCCAGAATATTTGCGATATTATAATCGCCGCGATTGGCAACATAGCCTTCGAGCGTGACATTGCCGTTTTCGACGATAATTCTCATCGCCGGATTCGGCTCTTGCAAATACCGGTAAAGGCTTCCGCCGTCTCGGTAAAACGACCGCACGGTTTGCTGACGAATCGAATTATCAAAACCCGAAAACGGCAAAATTTCAATGTTGTTGACAACACTTCCGACGCCGTCAATGTCTTTGACCCAGCGTTCCGCATCTTTTTTGTTTCGGGCATTCGCCACTTTTCCGTATAAAGTTACATTATTTCCGTCAACTTTATACGCAATATGGTCAAAAACGCCGTAATCGGGAAGTTTTATTAATTCCTTGAAAACTTGTTTTTCAAGTCCGTTTTGCGGAGTTTGTGCCTTCGCATCAAACGCCAAAAACGATAAAAAGGCAAATGATATAATTAAAAAATTTCGTATGTATTTCATCTTTTTACTCCTCTGACAAATGTTAAATATCAAAATTTGTTGGCAGTTTTAGGATGAGATTCAAACCCCGAAAGATGTCTGCCGCTGACAAAACTTTACAAAAATATAATGAATTAACCGGCTGAATTTAATTGTCTTAAGGCTTCGTAAAGGACGATTCCGACGCTGTTTGCGAGGTTCAAACTGCGCACATTCGCGTTTGGCATCGGAATCGTCAGACAGCGTTCCCAATTCTTTTCGAGCAAATCTTCGGGCAATCCTCGTGTTTCGCGCCCGAAGATTAAACAATCTCCGTCGGCAAATTGCCAAGTGGTGTAGGATTTCCGCGATTTCGTTGTGAAATATAAAAACCTCGAAACAGGCAAAGACTTATAAAGCCTTTCCAAATCAATGTGACGATACAATTTAACTTCGTTCCAATAATCGAGTCCGGCGCGTTTTAAGGTTCTGTCGTCCATCCGAAAGCCGGTCGCGCCGACAATATGTAAATCCGTGAAAGTCGCCGCGCAAAGCCGCGCAATATTTCCCGTGTTCGGCGGAATCTCGGGTTCGACAAGTGCAATATGAAGCATATCTTTAAAGGTAAAAAGTAAAAGGTAAAAAGTAAAACCGGAACTTGAAACTTGGAAGCTTGAGACTTTGAATGATGGTGCATCTTTTTGGAGAAGATTTTCATCAATAACTTTAGTTTTAATGCGGAAACTTGTGCCGAATCGAAAGGTTTATGTTACAATCCGCATTTAGTCTGCCAAAACCGAACAAATATTTTAAGGAGAAATTTTAGTGTTTTTGAGTTTTAGAACCATTTTTTTGTTCACTTTTTTGATTTTGACAAGTGTTTCGCTCACTTTTGCTCAGAATATTACCGTCAGCAAGGAAAAAACCGATAAAAAGGTAAAACAGGAAAAGCCGAATACCAAACAACAAACCGCTGATGCGAACAAACCGGCGACGGCTGAACAAGTTGCCGAATCCGCAATTTTCATTTACGGCGGTCTGCTTGGCAGACAGAATCTTAATCAAATTCGCAAGACGACTATCGAACGCGGCAAAATTTCGATTACTGACGCGAACGGAAGAACCGACGCGGCAAATTACGAACGCTGGATTTTGCGCGGTGAAAATCTGAATAAAGAAAAAATTCGTTTTGACCAAGTTTTTCCCGACGCGAAATTTGCGTTGGTTTATAACGGCGAAAAAATCTTCGGGCTTTATAACGATTCAGTTTTCACGCCGCGCGAAGATGCTTCAAATTCATTCCAAAGTCAAATCTGGCACGGACTCGAAGCACTTCTTCGCTACAAGGAAAATGAAGCGAAAGTGGAGCTTGCCGGGCGCAACAAAATTTTCGGCGTGGATTTTTTCCTTTTGGACGTAACCGATAAACAAAACCGCAAAACACGCTTTTATGTCAGTTCAAAAAGTTTCCGCGTGATGATGCTCGAATATGAAGAAGCAGGCGTCAAATATAAACGGAAATTCTACGATTACAACTACGCGCAAGGCACGCTCGTGCCGTATCGTTCGGTGCTTTGGGCAAACGACAAACAAGTCGAAGAAACCGAGGTCGGAACTATTACTTTCGGACAAAAAATCGAAGACGTGATGTTTCAGGAAGGTTAGACTCAAAACAATTCGCAACTTTTAAAGCCGCTATGCGTGAATCAAAACGTAAGGCGGCTTTTGTTTTGATTGAAATTCTATTGTAAAAAAGTATGAGTGTATGGCTTTGGACAAATTCACCAATTCAGACGCGGAGGTGCGAGAAAAAACCGTGTCTGCTAAAAGTGTGTCCGACCATCAATTAATCGAAGCAACAAAAAAAGGCGATGAAGCGGCGTTTGCCGAAATCGTTAATCGCTACCGAAATCCTTTGACAAACTATATTTATCGAATGTTGAACGACTACGAGGAAGCAGTTGATTTAACACAGGAAACCTTTGTCCGCGTGTATTTTGCGATTGAACGCTACCACACGGAGTATGCGTTTTCGACCTATATCTACCGCATTGCAACGAATCTGGCAATAAGCGAAATCCGTAAAAAACGGCGGCGCAAATTGCTTTCGTTGACGAGTTTTTTTCAAGGCGAAGAGGGCGACTCACAGGAATTTCATCCGCCCGACGAAAAATCTTTGCCCGATGAAGATTTGATTGAAACGGAGCGCACCCGGACGATTGAAAAAGCAATTGCGACTTTGCCCGATAAATATCGCGCACCGATTGTTCTGCGCGAGATTCAGGAACTCAGCTACGAGGAAATCGCGCGGATTTTAGGACTCGGACTCGGCACGACAAAATCGCGCATCAGCCGCGCACGGGCGCTTTTGCGCGAAAA
>JBDTZT010000515.1:0-3832 GCA_040005005.1 Actinomycetota bacterium | reverse complement strand
GACAACATACGCATCGGTGTATTGCCTAGAGGCAGAAAATGAAAATATTGAAAACGAGAAAAAATATCTCCGAGAATTAGCCGAAAACGGCAAGATTTATTTTCAAGACGAAGGTTCGCAAATGGTTGGAAACACCGTCGAATTGAATGAAGGTGAAAAGTTTCTTGAAGTTTGCGCAGCGCCCGGAAGTAAAACAACACAAATTAGTTCCAAGTTCCAAATTCCAAATTCCAGGTTTTTGGTGGCGGGCGATTTATATTTTCAAAGAGTAAAAATCTTGCAGGCTAATTGTCGAAAACAAGGCGTAGATTTTGTCAACGTTCTGCAATACGATGCCGAAAATGCTTTGCCTTTTGCCGATGAAAGTTTTGATGTTGTTTTGCTCGACGCGCCGTGTTCGGGAACCGGCACGATTCGGCACAATCCCGAAATTCGTTATTTTCTGGAACAAAAAGATTTTGCGGAATTAGCCGCTAAACAACTCAAAATCTTAAGTAATGCATCAAAGCTAATCAAACGCGGCGGACGCCTTATTTATTCAACCTGTTCATTGGAAAAAGAAGAAAACGAAGCGGTTAGTGAAAAGTTTTTAGTTGAAGATACTGACTTTCAGTTGATAAAACCAAATTTACCGGAAAAATTTTTAACGGCGGAAGGATTTGCGCGGACATTTCCGCAAAACGATAAAATGGACGGATTTTTCATTGCCGTGTTTGAAAAGCTTTAGTTTTCTGATAAGGTTTTAGAGTCTTTTCACTCGTTAGTATCAATAATAAATGCTAGACTTTCGTTTTAATTTTGGGAGTTTTACAAAAAAGTGAGTTTTATTAAAAAAATCGGATCGGCTTTAGGAAAATTGCTGCTTGTCGGTGTTTTAGCGGCGGCATTTTTAGTCGGAATGGTCTTTGTCGTGTATCGTTCGCTGCAAGGCACGGAAGTAACGGTTCCCGAAATTGTCGGCAAAAATTTTGCTGAAAGCGAAAAAGAACTGGAATCATTAGGTTTACGAATCAAAAAACGGGCTGACCGTTACAGCGAGGAAAAACCCAATACGGTTTTGGAACAACTGCCGAAACCGGGCGATACGGTAAAAACCGGACAGTTGATTTTGGTGGTAACCAGCAAGCCGAATCCGGAAGGCGACGAAAAACCGACGACACTCAAAAAAGGAAATCAATCGGTTGACGAAGATGATTCGGAAAAAATTAAGGATTTGATTACGGACAAACCGAAAACTAAATCAAATTCAAACACGAATACGACCAAGAAAAAAGGCTCGACCACTCGTGATGTGATCAAAGACAATTCAAATATCAATTCAAATTCTTCGACCAGCGACAATAAAAATTCGTCGGAAACGCCGAATAATTCGACCAAAGAAAATAAAAATAGTTCGTCACCTCCGGTTAAACAGCCAACGCCGTCAGGAACGCCTAAACCGGCGACGGCCAAAACTCCGAATAACGGAGAAACGCGACCGCGGCGCAATCCATAATGCTAAAAAGGCAACCGAAAGATTTTTTTGTGCAACCAAGTAAAGGTTAATAAAAGTAAAAAAAGTAAAAAGTAAAAAGGCAAAATTGGCTGAGCTGTTTTGCATCTTTAAGAAATCAATTGAAAATTGAAAATAAACTATGTTTGAATTAGCTCCTTCAATTTTATCGGCGGATTTTACCCGTCTGGCAGAAGAAATCCGTGCGGTCGAAGAAGGTGGTGCCCGAGTCTTGCACGTTGATGTGATGGACGGACGTTTCGTGCCGAATATCACGGTCGGAATTCCCGTCGTGAAATCCATTCGCAAAATTACGGATTTGACGATTGATTGTCATTTGATGATCGTCGAGCCTGGCGCTTACGCGGTTGAATTTGTCAAAGCGGGCGCAAATATGGTTTCGGTTCACGTTGAGGCTTACTTTCATCTGCAAAGAACTTTAACGGCTATCGCGGAGGCAGGCGGACAGGCAGGAGTTGCGATCAATCCGGCAACTCCGCTTGTTTTATTGGAAGAGGCCTTGCCGTTTGCTGATTTTGTTCTTTTAATGTCGGTTAATCCCGGTTTTGGCGGGCAAAAATTTATTCCCACTTCGGTTGATAAATTACGGCGACTGCGGCGGATGATTGATGAACGCGGTTTGCCGACACGGATTGAGATTGACGGCGGAATTGATGCCGGAAATATTCAAAAAATTGTCGAATCGGGCGCGGAGATTATCGTCGCGGGTTCGGCTGTTTTCGGTAAAGAAAATCCCACCGAAGCGGCCCGGGAATTGATTGATGCGGCGACAGTTTTGGTTTGAAAGCCAATTGCAAATTATGATTTATTAACATCCGTAATTTGAAATTCGTAATTCGTAATCGGTATTGAGGTAAATATGTTTTTCAGAGTAAATAAAGCAATAATTATAAGTTTGATTTTAGTTTTGAGTTTCGCTTTTTCGGTTTCGGCGCAAACCAAAAAAGGCGAAGGAACTGCGGTGCAACGGCTTGACATTATGAGTTCGAAACTCGAAACGATGCGTCGCTCACTCCAAAGCACAATTTCGGTTCTCAAGGACGAAAATAAAGAGGACAAAACCAAAAAAGACGACAAAGATAAAACCGATACTCCGCTTGGACGTCTGCGCGGATTGGAAAAAGAAACATCTACTTTGCAGTCAGACGTAAATAGTCTGCGCGGCAAAGTTGACCGTTCTGAAAAATATGAAATAAGCGATGTTGACCAAGCCGAAGAACGAGTCGGTGAACTTCAAACGCGGGTTGACAAATCACTTTTAGAAACTGCTTCAAATCGTGCAAACCCGAAATCAACCGTCGGCGATAAACGCGAAATCAAGAAAAAGAAAAAGTTTTTGGGGATTTTCGGCGGCGGCGGAAATGATGAATACGACGAATTAATCGGCGGTTTCGTGCCCGGACGCGACCGCGAATTATTTGTTGCGGCGACGAAAGAAGTCCGCAAAAACAATTATGAAGTCGGACGGCTTCTTTTCCAGACGATTATCACGACTTATCCCGAATCGCCGTATTTGCCGATGGCCAAACTTGCGGTGGCGGATTCTTTTTACCTTGAAGGTTCGACCAGTGCTTTGATACAAGCCGCCTCGGGTTATCAGGAATGGCTCACATTTTTCCCGACGCATCCGTTGGCTGACCGGGTTTTACTGAAAATTGCCGAATCCGAAATGCGCCGTATCGGGTTGCCTGATCGTGAAATTGCCAATGCCAAAAGAGCCGAGCAAAAATTAAAAGCATTTATCCAAAATTATCCGAATTCACCGCTGCGCCCGCTGGTTGAACTTCGGCTGAAAGAAGTACAGGACAATCTCGGTTTGCACAATCTTTATATCGGAAATTATTACTACAAGCTTTCGGTTGACCAGAAAAAAAATTATGGTCTGAAAGGAGCCCAGTCGCGTTATCGGGAAATTTTGGATAAATATCCGAGTTTCAGCTTTATGGACGAAGCGCTTTACAAACTGGCCGTTACTTATCTGCTCGAAGAAGAAACCGACCAAGCCGCTAAATATTTTCAACAAATTGTCCGCGATTATCCGAACAGCGACTATGTTGCCAAATCAAAAGAGCAATTGGAAATTATCGGCGCGAAAGTTCCCGAACCTAATCCCGACTCAAAAAATGTTCAGACACCGGAAAAGGCTTCGTTTATTGCCAATTTCAAAAACCAACTGTTTGGAGTTTATCCTTTGACGATAGACCGGGACGGCGTTTTAATGACGCGTAATTTTGATAAATGCAAGTTTGAGTTGATTGATAAGGTTATCGAAAATTTAGGAGATGTTTCGGCGGGGGAAATTCCGAAAACTTTGACGGC
>JBDTZT010000514.1:0-3835 GCA_040005005.1 Actinomycetota bacterium | reverse complement strand
TCGGCATTGTCGAGCGCAACGAGTTCGACGACCGCCGCGTGAAGTTGATTCGTATCGAATTGCGGCGCGGTGCAATTGTGAACGGCAAAACCTTTGACTAAATAACTATGCGTTTCGGCAACGTCAATGTTGAAGACCAAATCGTCGAAACTTTCCCGCGTAACTTCACGAACCGGCACGATAAAATGTGTTTCGGTTTCGCGCACCATGTCCGATTTTTTGTTTTCGGTATAGCCGACATGATAAAGCGGACTGCGATTAATAATGCGTTCGGGTTGCTGTTTAGAAAATACTGCTTCGCCGCCTTCGCGCACTTGAATCCACGCCTGAATATCTAATTTATTGAGAAGCATTTGCACCTGACGAGCAAGCGTTTCCGAAGCCGTGCAGAAACGAATCATCCTCGAATTTTCGCGCTCTGAAATATTTCCGTCACCCGCCAAATAAGCGTCTAAAAATACTTTTGTTTGGCTTGGCGAAATTTTCATCAATTCTGGACTCAAAGTTTTTTGAGTTGCATATTTTCCGCAATGCTGAACAAACCAATCTGACATTTTTTCCGAATAAAACTGAACATTTGTGCCGTGTCTTTCTTCGTTTTCGACAACATAAGCATTTTTGCCTGAAAGTTTTTCAATCAAGTTTTTCGTGCGTGCAATCAAATCTTTTTCGTGGATTCCAAACGCGAAGGAATTTACAAATTGTTTATTTAATTTGTTGTAACAACTCGAACCTTCCGCCAAATAGTAACCGAGCAATTCCAGTTCATCATTATTAAATGCTTTTGAATCATTTCTTTCGAGTTTCGGCACAAGCACAAAATCGCCCTTTTCGAGTTCGTCAGCTTTGATAAATTGCGGCTCTGCTTTCAATAATTTGTTTGTATCAACTTCCGGCAGCCAATTTTCTTTTCGCTGTTTGCGCGGTTTCAAAACATCTTTTCGTTTAATTGCATAAACCGGATGTTCAGGCGTTAAACGAAATTCGTTGTAGCGCGACATCGGACGCACGCTAATCATTTCGCCTTGAAACCTTCGAACCATCGCGGCGCGGACTTTTTGCAGTTTGCCATTGTGGTCATAAACTTTATCTCCGGCTTTGATCCCTTCGATATTTCGCCAACCTTCCGCCGTCAAAACCTGTTCGCCCGCCGGATGACAACCCTCATTATATGCGACATAACCGCCTTCTTCGGCAACAATCAGCGTCCGTTCAAATTGTCCTGAATCTTGTGTGTTGATGCGGAAATAGGTTGAAAGTTCCATCGGGCAGCGCACGCCTTTCGGGATGAAAACAAACGAGCCATCGGAGAAAACCGCCGAATTCAGAGCGGCGTAATAATTGTCGGAAACCGGCACGACCGAGCCGAGATATTTCTGGATCAGTTCGGGATAATCGGCGACCGCTTCGGTGAACGAGCAGAAAATAACGCCCGCTTCGAGCAGTTTTTTCTTGTAAGTCGTGGCAACCGAAACCGAATCGAACACGGCATCAACCGCGACATTGGCAAGCATTTTTTGCTCGGTAATCGGAATCCCGAGCTTCTCGAAAGTTTTAATAAGTTCCGGGTCAACTTCATCCAAACTCGCTTTTTTCACTTTCTGTTTCGGCGCGCTGTAGTAACTTATATTTTGGAAATCAATGCCCGGATAATCGAAATTCGCCCAATTGTCGGGCTGTTTCATTTCGAGCCAGCGACGAAATGCTTTCAGACGAAATTCAAGCAGCCATTCGGGTTCATTCTTTTTCGACGAAATAAGTCTTACGGTGTCTTCCGATAAACCTTTCGCGATCGTTTCGGTTTCAATGTCGGTCGTAAAACCGTATTTATATTCTCTGTTTGCTAATAATTCTGTTGCTGTTGACATATTTTTGTTCGTTGTCAGTTGTCAGTTGCAAATCTATTACTGCCAACTGCTACTGCCTTCTGCCTACTTAAATTCTTTGCGGTTCGACGGTGCGATGAATACCTTGGATGCGATGAAATCTTTCATCAACCTTGGCTTCCGTACCGACGAGCTGCGCGAGTGTGATCTGCGAGAGCGCGTTTTCGACAATCTCGTGAAGTCCGACAATGACGGGACGAATTCCGCAATCGCCTTTGTGAACGCACGAATCGAGGATGCCCGTATAGCTTTCGCAATGCTTGTTCAAAACGTCTTCATCCAAAACCTTGATGACTTCGCTTAAACGAATTTCGCCTGCCGGACGAGCTAAACAATATCCGCCTTTCGTGCCGCGGGTCGCCGAAACGAATCCGGCTTTGTTCAAAAGCCACATCAATTTTCCCGCATTCGCCGCCGAAATTCCTTCGCGCTCGGCAATCTGCGGCAAGGTCAGCGATTCGCCGTCAGACAAAAAAGCGAGCTGCAAAAGGCATCGTAATCCGTATTCTTCCTGGGCTGATATTTTCATTGGTTTTAATAGGTTAATCTGATCTCTTCGTATTTTAATTTTTAGATTACCAATTCTTTACTTTTTTATCAAGATTACTTTGACACAAATTTTTTGACAAGATTTAAGAAGAAAATACCCGCCAAAATACTGCGGCACTGAGAAATCGGAAAGTTATCGGTTGATTAATTGTTAGAACTTAATTTTGGCAACTTCCGAACCTGCCAGAAGAAAAGCGCCGGCGCCATAAACTTCCCAGCTTTCGGCATCGAAATTTTTGCGCGGGTCGGCACCGATCGGTTGCGTCCAGCCGACTTTTCCTGTTTCCGTAACAAGTTTGTTCAAGCCTGTCCACGCTTTTTTAACCGCCGGAAGATATTTGTTGCGGTCGAGAATTTTGTTGTTAATTCCCCACGCCAGCGCGTAGCAGTAAAATCCCGAACCGCTGGCTTCGCCGCCGGGGAAAGATTCGGGGTCGAGCAGACTCGAACGCCAAAGTCCGTCCGCTTGCTCGAGCGACACGACCCGTTCCATCATTTCCTTGTAAATATTTTCGTAAAAAGCGCGTTTCGGATAACCTTTCGGTAACTCTTTCAAAAGTCTCACAAGTCCGCCCGCGACCCAACCGTTGCCGCGGCTCCAAAAGACTTTTTTGCCGTTCGCTTCTTTTTTACCTTCGCTTTTTTCGTTGATTAAATACGAAGCATCGCGGGCAAAAAGATGTTCTTCACGGTTGTAAAGCAGATCGTAAGTTTCGGCGAAAAATTTATCGTTCAGCTCGAAATAAGTTTTATCACCCGTTGTTTTGCCTAGCTTTGCAAATGTCGGCGGAGCCATAAAAAGCGCGTCGCACCACCACCAGATGATTCCGTGTTTTTCGACCTCACTGCTCTTTTCGGTTTGAATGCGGCGAATCGCGTTAATCGTCGGCTGAATCATTTTCCGCTCTTTTTTGAGGCGGTAAAGGTCAATGTAAGTTTGCGAAATAGCGATGTCGTCAGCGTGGTCAAAACGCTTGCCGGTTTGCCATTTGTTCTTTTCGCCCATTTCCATCAAAGCCGCGAGGATTTCCTTTGATTTCGTCGTTTCATAAGCGGCAAAAACTCCGGCGTAAAATGCGCCGTTGGTCCAATCGGTCAATTCGTGGTTCGGATTTTTGAGTTGCCAGGCCGCGACTTTGAGCATTTTTGATTTGATATTTTTCCGATTGAAAACATCTGTGCTCTGCGCTTTGAGATTAACGAAACAGGTCAGCAAAATTAGAAACGAAATTAATTGGCGTTTTTTCATAATCCTCAAAATTAACGTCTATTTTAATCCTAAAGCGGTTAAATAATCTTCATTGATGCGGCAGTTTGCAAATTTTATCTGCTCAAGATAAGCCTTTAAAGCCTTGTCTATTTTCTCTTTCGGCGGGCGCGATTTTCTTACTTCTTCAAAA
>JBDTZT010000513.1:0-3836 GCA_040005005.1 Actinomycetota bacterium | reverse complement strand
AATCCTTGATGAAGTTCATTTTGAACCATTCCGCACACACGAAGAATTCACTCTGCATCAGCTTATTACGCCTGTCAGCAATCTGTTCGTGCCGATTTTTTTTGTATTAATGGGGCTAAAAGTTGATTTGAGTTTCTTTACCAAACCGGAGATGCTTCTTTTTGCCGGAGCTTTGACGCTTGCCGCAGTTCTCGGAAAACAGGTTTGTGCGTTCGCCGCGATTGAAAAAAGAGTCAACCGTGTATCAATCGGACTCGGAATGATTCCGCGCGGCGAGGTCGGACTGATAATGGCGGGAATTGGTATGACACTTGTCATGCCCAACTCAAACGGCGTTAGCGAGCCGATTATAAGTTCGGCGACATTTGGCGCAATTGTTTTAATGGTTATTGCGACAACACTCGTTACTCCGCCGCTTCTAAAATGGTCGTTCAGTGAGGCCGCCATTACTCAAAATGAAAGCAATTCAATACCGAATGTTCTGATTGAGGCATCGGAGTAAAAAGATCGATTCAAATAAAACAAAGTTACAATTTTGTTATAAATAACTAAAAACAATTACAAAATTGTAAGACTTAAAAAGATGAGTTGTATGGCTCATCTTTTTTATTTTGCTTTTAAACTCTATAAATCTTTAAGTTACACAGTCTTATTTCAGAATTGAACAATTTTTCACAAAGTTGGCACAGGAATTGCACTTGATCGTTTTATATTTTATTTTTGCCCGGCAACCGTAATCAGAAAATTTAAATTAAATTATTTTACCTGAAAAGTAATTATGTATCTGTTTTTAAAATCGAACTAAATAGAAATTAAGAAGACTGGAGGACTTAAGAGGATGAACAAATTTTGGATGAAAGCAAAAACAGCAAGTAAAGGAATGTGTTTGATGACATTTCTGATATTTGCCTTGATGCTTATGATTCCGTTGGCAGTTATGGCAGGCGATCCAACGGGAGCATCAACAGGCGGAGCCAATGACGTAACCGCCGCGACCGCCGGACAACCGACACTGCAGGAATTAGCAAGTGAAGTCGGACACACAAAAGTTTCGGTTAATTTGATGTGGATTTTGGTGGCGGGCTTTTTGGTTATGTTTATGCAAGCGGGCTTTGCTTTAGCTGAAGCGGGATTTACGCAAGCCAAAAATGCGGCGCATACGATGGCGATGAACTTTATGGTTTATGGCTTGGGAATGATCGGGTTTTGGATTTGCGGCTTTGGGTTGATGATGGGCGGAGTCGGAGCCATCGCCAATTTGGGCGGCACGGCACCATTAGCCAGTGAATTTACGATTGATATTGCCGGACATACGCTCGGGCTTTTCGGCAAAACAGGTTTCTTTTTGGGTGGAGATACTTACGATGTGGGCGTTTTCGGGCTTTTCCTTTTTGCGATGGTCTTTATGGACACCGCCGCGACCATTCCGACCGGAACATTGGCAGAGCGTTGGAAATGGGCATCGTTCGTGTTGTTCGCCTTATTTATGTCAATGTTTGCCTATCCGATTTTTGGTAATTG
This sequence comes from Actinomycetota bacterium, assembly GCA_040005005.1. Taxonomy (GTDB): domain Bacteria; phylum Acidobacteriota; class Blastocatellia; order Pyrinomonadales; family Pyrinomonadaceae; genus JAFDVJ01. The sequence continues at coordinate 2,315 of JBDTZT010000513.1, read as the reverse complement.
GGTGTGGGGCGGAGGTTGGCTGGCGCAACTTGGCAGTCAGTTCGGACTCGGCAACGGTCATGTTGATTACGCCGGTTCATCGGTCGTTCATCTTGTTGGCGGTGTGGCGGCTTTAGCCGGAGGAATCGTTCTTGGACCGCGAATCGGTAAATACACAGAGGACGGAAAAGTCAATGCAATTCCCGGTCATAACATTCCGTGGGCAATTCTCGGTGTTTTTATTCTCGCCTTTGGCTGGTTTGGTTTCAATGCCGGTTCGAGTTTGGCTGGAACGGATTTGAGAATTACGGTTATTGCGGTCAATACGATGTTGGCCTCGGCCTCCGGTGCAATCGCCGCGATGATTATTTCGCTGATTAAATATGACAAAGCCGACATTGGTTTAATGGCAAATGGATTACTGGCAGGGCTTGTTGCGATTACCGCACCATGCGCCTTTGTGACAAGTTTCGGCGCGGTAACAATTGGCGGAATCGCCGGTGTTTTGCTGGTGGTGAGCATTTATTTCTTTGAACACAAAGCGAAAATTGATGATCCGGTGGGAGCGATCAGCGTTCACGGAGTTAATGGTGCGTGGGGCGTGATTGCGCTCGGTCTTTTCGCTGATGGAAGTTACGGCGCAGGTTATAACGGCGTGGCAACCCCGGTTACGGGACTTTTTTATGGCGGCGGATTTAACCAATTGTTTGCCGAATTAATCGGAACAGTAACCTGCATCGTCTTTATTTTTGCTTCGTTTTACATCTTTTTCAAGGTTGTCGGAGCATTGATTGGAAACCGTGTTTCAGCGGAAGTTGAAATTCAGGGATTGGATATGCACGAAGTTGGAGCATTAGCTTACCCTGATTTTTATCAGCCTAAATTAATGCCGCTTACCGAAACAAAATCCGAAGAAACTGCGGCGATCGGCGCGGAACCGGCGTTTGAAACATAACAAAAATTTAACGGTCAAAGACAGCGGTTATTAATCGAAAACGCTTTCTTTAATCTTTGGAAAAAAAGCAAAGCCCGCTTGTCAAAGACTTGGCAGGCTCGACAAACGGGCATTTTATCACCTCTTTAGTTAAGAGGATGAACGGAGAAAATATTACTATATGCGCTATTTGAAATCAATAGTTAAGTTGAATATTGCTTTATTTGTGTTGATGTTTTTGTGCAACACACAAATTCTTAAAGGACAATCTACACTTTTTAATATTCCTTCTACAGATGTTGTGCCGGAAAAGAAGGTCTATTTGGAATTCGACTTTTTAGCACACCTCGAAAGTTATGACAAAGGCGGTTTTCAGGCTTACATTCCGCGAGCGGTCGTCGGATTAGGCAAAAAAGTTGAAATTGGTTTGAATGTCGCCTACACAAAATCAGGCACTCCGAATTCGGTTGAAATTCAGCCGAACATCAAATATCAGGCGTATCAAAGCGAAAAATACGGCGTTGCCGTTTCGACCGGAGCAATTCTTTACGCGCCGATCACGCGCCGCAGCGGAACAAATACCTTTGCGATGCTCTATGGAAATGTCAGCAAACAGTTCAAGGGAAGTTACGGACCGAGATTGACGGGCGGCGGTTACGGACTTGTTAATCGGGCAAGCGGAACAGGCGACAGAGGCGGCGTGATGGCCGGTTTTGAACAACCGATTACTCCAAAAGTGAAATTTGTGGCGGATTGGTTCAGCGGTAAAAACCGGTTTGGCTACGGCACTCCCGGTTTGGCAATTACAACGAGCAAAGCCAGCGCATTATATATCGGTTACAGCATCGGAAATTCAGGACGAAAAAATAATTCTTTATTTGTGTACTGGGGAATTACTTTATAAAGCAGAAAAGGCTGAAAGATTTTCTCTCCCAGCCTTTCTCATATTTGAAACTAAAGCTACCAAATTTTGCACATATCCGGACGAACCATCGGTTGACCTTGTTTGCATCCGTAGGCATTTGCAAATTGCGGCAGATTCGATAAAGGTCCGTTGACACGGTAACGAGCATTTGAATGCGGGTCGGTCAAAACTTGCTGACGTTCAAATTCGGTCGTTGATTTGGTCGCCCAAACCTGCGCGTAGCCTAAAAAGAATCTTTGTTCCGGCGTGAATCCGTCAATATTTTCAGGACGCGGTTTGCCCTCCAGTGATTTTTGATAAGCCGCGTAAGCCATCGTCAAACCGCCGAGATCAGCGATATTTTCGCCTAACGTCAGTTTGCCGTTGATGTTCAAGCCTTTCTGAATTTCATAACTGCTGAATTGGTTGGAAACACACATTGCGCGTTCTTCAAACGCCGCCCGATCATCTTTTGTCCACCACGATTTCAGATTTCCT
>JBDTZT010000512.1:0-3842 GCA_040005005.1 Actinomycetota bacterium | reverse complement strand
TGGTTATTATCAATTTTTCGCTCAATCGATTTTGGAAAAGAGGCTTATTTTAAAAATAAATACTACAGATATTGATTGAGAACGAATTTAAGCGTATCGAAATCAACGGGTTTTTCAATCAAATCATTACAACCGGCTTCGATTGCTTTTTCATAAAACTGATTGCCGTGTGCAGTAATGGCAAGAATGGGAATTTCCGCCCCCTGCTTAGATTTTCTAATAGTTTTGGTGGCGGTCAACCCATCCATTACGGTCATTGAGATATCCATCAAAATAGGTCTGGAAAATGCTGTTGAAGGCTTTCAACCATTTGTTTTCGAAATTTATTTTGAAAGTATTGATGTTATCTGATAATTCAATCGTAATGTTCGCCTTCGTAATCCATTTACGAATGATAATCGAGTTTTCGCTCGTAAAATATTCCAATAGTTTCATTAACCATCTCTCAATAGATTATCAGACCTCAAAAGAGATAAATCACTACAATATTTGCATAGGTTTAGTTAAACCCATTTCGTAGTTTAATTTACGGTGTCTATGCAATGACATTAAAATGCAGTTTACCTATAATAATGAACGCCCGGTTTTACCTATTTTAAAATATGCAAGATTTGTCAGTTACAAATAATTCATTCTTATTGCGAAAACTTTAGAAAATTACTTTAGTCATCAAAATAATAATGCTTCATTGTTGGATAAATTGCATTTTGGGTTAAGCGGTTAAATTCTTCCTTTTTTATAGAGAATAGTTATTAAAAAGTAAAAGACAGCAAAGATATACCAAGCAAATGGACAGGATTTTGCCTTTGATTGCTTAAAGGTAGAATCATACTCCAAAACTTTTCGGCGCAGTTATGGATTGATATGTCATTGAATTCTGTGAGTAATTTACTCGTAAAGACTGATAAAAAGGTGAAAATATCTAAATTGGTCAAACCAATTAAGAAAGGGTGAAATGCTAGAAAGTTTTTATTGAAACCACGAAGGAGATTGATAATGAAAAAAATCTGGATAAAAGTCATCATTGTTGCATTTGGATTAGCACTGGTCGGTTCTGTCAATGCACAGGATGCCGGTTCAATTATCGGAACTATTAAAGATAATCAGAACGCCATTCTGCCGGGAGCCAAAGTAACAGTAATTAATCAGGAAAAAGGCGTCAATCAAACTGTCACTACCAATGATGACGGTGTTTTCAACTTTCCGCAAATCCCTCCCGGAAACTATTCGATCACCGTCGTTTTAACCGGTTTCAAGAAGCTCGAAAAAACCAATGTGATACTTATTTCAAACGGCAAATTAAATGCCGGTGACTTCATTATGGAAGTTGGTGATGTGTCAGCAACGGTTGAAGTAAAAGCCGATGCCGGACAACTGCAACTACAATCGGAATCAGGTGAACGATCGAACGTCATTACCGGAAACCAAATTCAGAACCTTGGTCTCAACGGACGCAACGTCTCCGATCTGGCAAAACTCCTTCCCGGGGTTATCTCCGGCGGCGCGGCTTCCGGCAATGGCTCTTCCACCGTCAACAACGTTTTCGGCAGCTTTAACATCAACGGTACCCGGAGCGACCAGCACGAAGTCACTGTTGACGGCGTGACCAACTTTAATTTGGGTAACAATACCGGGGCATTGGTTTCAGTCAATCCGGACGCGGTTGGGGAAGTTAAAATCCTTACATCGAACTATCAGGCTGAGTATGGCAGATCCGGCGGCGGCTTTATTTCCGTGACCACCCGTGGCGGCACGAATGAGTTTCATGGTTCAGGTCGTTACTTCCGCCGGCATGACAGTTTAAATGCAAATAATTATTTCAATAACGCGAGGGGGACGCCAAGACCGCTTTACCGCTACAACTTTTACGGCTTTGACTTTGGCGGTCCCGTGTATTTGCCGCGCTTTGGCGAAGGCGGCAAGCCTTACTGGAGCGGCAAGAAAAGACTTTTCTTTTTCATTAATCAGGAGTATTATAACCAACTCGTGCCGCAGCTGGCGGCGGTAAATATTCGGGTTCCGACCGCTGCCGAGCGAAATGGCGACTTTTCCCAATCAGTTGACGGCAGCGGTGCCAGAATTTATGTGAGAGATCCATTGTTGAGCGGGACCTGCAGCGCCGCCAGTCAAGCGGCTTGTTTTCCGAATAACGTCATTCCGGCGAATCGTCTTTATACTTCCGGACTGGCTGCCCTCAGGCTTTTCCCGCTGCCAAATTCCACGGGCAGCAATTTTAACTACAGTTCTCAAGTGCCGAGCGGCTATCCGCGACGTGAAACAATTCTGCGTCTTGACGGGCAGGTTAATTCTTCGACCCGCGTTAGCTTTCGCTGGGTCAACAACCAGGATGATCAGCAATTCGCATATGGCACAACCACGGCATCATGGAACTTTCCGCTGACCATTACCGACCGAAAAAATGGACCGGGCAATGCTCTTTCATTCAGTATTACTAAAAATTTCGGTGCGACGCTGATCAATGAGTTCATTTTTGGCGCAGGGCGCGGCGGCGTCACCATCGCGCCCTCGGATGATAAGGCGACCCGGAGCGTCACCGGTATCAATACGCCATTGCTATATCCGAACGCCAACACCCCCGGCTTTATTCCAAGTTTGAATTTCGGAGCGGTCGCGAACTCGGCTGCGACTGCCACCACCGCGGTCTTTGGTCCGTTCGTCCAGAAATTCGTTATTAACAATTTCATCGACAATTTAACGAAAGTAAAGGGCAATCACACATTTAAATTCGGTGTCTATTACCAGCGAGCCTCCAACGAGAGTAACTCGCAGAACCATGTACAGAGCGATATTGATTTTTCAACCAACGCCAACAACCCTTTGAATACGGGCTACGGTTTTGCCAACGCCGCGTTGGGAGTTTACAATTCTTACACACAAGCTAACGCCAAAATTCAGCAGAGTTACTTTTACACCGACCTTTCCTTTTATGCGCAGGACAATTGGAAAGTTAACAGCCGGTTGACACTCGACCTGGGAATACGATTTTCGTATTACGCGCCGTATGTCAATATCCTTGGTCCGGAGAGCTTCTTTAACCCGAGTCTGTTTGATCCGAGCAGAGCGATGCGCCTTTATCGTCCGGTGTGCGTCGGTGCTTCAACTTGCAACAGCGGAGCCGCCACCTATCGCGCGATTGATCCGACAACTGTCGGAACGCCGACCCTTGCGAACACTCTGCCGGGTTATCTGGTCGGAAAGCTGATCCCGAACTCGGGCAGTTTCACCAATGGGTTGGGATTAAGTAGCGAGGGCTATCCGAAAGGCGGGATCAACCGTCATTATATCCTGCCGCAGCCGCGACTGGGTTTTGCCTGGGACGTCACCGGCAAACACACAACCATTATTCGTGGAGGTTTCGGAGTCGCTTTTGACCGGTATCGGAGCGATGTCACCGGCAACGCTGCCCAGAATCAACCTTTCGTCTTGAACCCGACTTTGAATTTCGGTTATCTACAGGATATTCAATCCGGTGTCAGCGGCGCTCTGTCGCCTTCGGCCATCGGCGGGACGGACAAGGTCGGCGACTGGCCGGCGGTTTACAGCTACAGTCTCGGTATTCAGCGGCAACTGTTCGGGATGATTATTGATGCTTCATTCGTGGGCTCTCAATCCCGCCATCTGCCGCGCCGCAGTAATCTGAATTCCATCCCGTTTGGCACGGCATTCAGTTCATTAGCGCAGGATCGGACAAAATACGCCGGCGGTGTAGTACCGACGACGGAACCTAATCTGCCAACCGCTTATTCAGCGGCGAACCTGAATTTCAGCGGCGCCAATTCGTTGAGCATTGACTTTCTGAGACCATTTCAGGGATACGGTGA
>JBDTZT010000511.1:0-3846 GCA_040005005.1 Actinomycetota bacterium | reverse complement strand
GCAGAAACTTACATCCAATCGGGTTATGCGTTGAGCCGTCTGAAAAAATACGACGAAGCAATCAAACAAATAGAGAAAGTAGTCGTTTTGCAGCCGCAGGATTCGGAAGCGCAATTTTTTCTCGGACAACTTTACATACTCAACCGCGACCGCCAATCGGCTCTGGTTCAATACCGAAAACTCGCACTGCTCGATTCGGATTCGGCAAACAAACTCTACGCTGTAATTTACGGCAACCTACTGGTTACGGCGAATAAATAAATCCGATTACGCCGAACAAATATAGAGTGCATTGACGGGCAATCATTTCAAACCGACGCGATGAACCAATTCATCAAAACGCGGATCGCCGTGAAGCGAATCGAGAAACGGGTCAATGTTGATCGCATCTAATGAAGTACGTCGTCGCTCGTAGGCTTTATCAAGATACTCAAACGCTTGATCCTTGTTTCCGAGTTTGGCGTTAAAACAAGCGATTTCATAGAGCAAATCTGGATTATTATCTTTTGTTAGTTCTTTCTCGTCCTGTCTGATGAGTTCGCGCAGAATTCCTTTCCAGCCGGATTTCTGGTAAGCGGTTTGATATAACCGGATGGTTTCGGGATCGGTTTTGATTTGAGTTTGAAATTTTATAAACCATTCGTAGGCTTCCGGTTCATTGCCTTGCGCGGCGCATACAATCCACAACCAATTATATGGAAGATTACTATTTTCATCTTTTTCGTGCAATTTCTTAAAGTGCGCGTAGGCTTCCGTGAAGCGATGAGCGTCATATAAAATCATTCCGTAGGTGATGTAATGGACAACATAAGTCGGGAAGAGTTCAATCGCTTTTTTCCTTTCATCGAGGGCTTCGTCGAAACGTCCGGCGTTCGCCAAATAATACGCATACAGCCCATGTGCCATTCCTGAATTGGGATTCAAGTTAATTGCCCGTTGATATTCTTTTTCCGCTCCGGCAAAATCACGTTCGTAGCCGGATTTTATTAAACCCAAAACGGCGTGCGCGTCCGCAGCATTCTCGTCTAGTGCCAAAGCTTTTTCAATCGCTTCCTTTGATTTAAGGTAATATTCGTGTTCTGAAGGAATGTTTTTGCTCCATGTAAATTGGTAACATTGATAAGCATAAGCCAAGTCAATGTGTGCCGCTGCATAGTTTGGATCAAATTTTACGGCTTGTTCGAGATATTCAATCGCCTTCCCTATTTCCGCCTCATTAAATTCTTCAAAGATATATTCAGCTTTGAGATAAAGCCGATACGCTTCTTCATTGGTTGTTCCGCGCTTCGCCGTCAGATTATTTTCGCTGTTTCCAAAACGCGACAAAAGCGGATTGCCGATGTCATTGACAACTGCATCCTGCATCGAAAATTTATTTGCCGTGTCTTTTTCGCTTTTGAAAAACTCTTCAACGCTTCCGGTCTGGACGTTGATCAACTGCGCCGTAACGCGGATTTTACCTTCGGCGATTTGATAATTTGAAGCGAGAACATAATCAACTTGCTGTTCACGTCCGGCAGCAATCGCGTCCTGTTCGATGTCCGAGTATTTGCGCGTCGCGCTTAACGGTCTGACCGTCAATCCTTTCACTGAACCGAGTTTGAAGATCAACGATTCGGCAATTCCCAGTTCGTAGATCAAGTCGCGATCATTTGTATTGATGGGCTTTAGAGGCAAAACGGCGATTGATTTTGGCGCATTCAGATTGACGACAGATGCGGATTGACGATTAAAAGCGAGTAAGAAAATCAGTGAAATTATGGTCAAAAATCCGATGGTGATGAGAATAATCCGCCCCATATGTTTTGGTTTGGAGACAAGCGGAACCGCAATTTTTTGAGACAAGTCAGAACCGGCGGCGGCAGCGAGCCGGTTTTTCGCCGCGATTGACCCGGCTGCTGTCGCCGCCGGTTCTGACACATTCCGTTTTTCAAAGAAATTTTCGGTAATGATTGAAGAATGTTGATTGCCGTTTTCCGAATCTCGCGCAACTTCGCGGACTTTTTCCACTTCGGTGACAAAACGATAACCTTTTTTCGCGACCGTTTCGATAAATTTATTACCGTTTTCATCTTCGCCTAATGTCTTCCGGAGCGTATGAACGATTCGCGCAATATTCGCTTCTTCGACAAAGGAATCCGCCCAGACAATCCGCAAAAGATCATTTTTTTCAACCAGATGTCCGTTATGCTCAACTAAGACGGCAAGCAGGTCAAAAGCTTTCGGTGTGAGCGCAACGATATCGCCGTTGTGAAGCAGTTGCCGCTCGCCGACATCGAGCCGGAAAGATTTAAACCGATAAGAATGTTTCTCTTCGACGGACATTTCGCACTCCGAGAAATTTAGGAGAAAACTAGGAGAATTTTCCAAAGACATATCAGACCTCCGACATTTATTGTTAAAACTGCACAGGGCAAAACGTCGGTTGTTGGAAGGCTTCGGGTAATTAAGCAAAAGAACCCCTGCATTATAACAACCGGCGAAACATTAAACAATAAAAATCTCCAGCTTGCGGTTTCCGGCGGTCTTTTATCCAAAACACAACTTTTGATTTGCTTTGGACGGAACTCGAAAGAAAAAAATAAAAGCCGAAAGATATTTGTGGACGGTTTTCCCGAAAATATCGCGCTAATAAACAGAGGCAAAAAAACTTTCAAAAAATTAGAGGAGAAATTTATGAATAAGCTAAAACTTACACCGATACGACTTTTCACAGCGGCAATGATTTTTACATTCGCCGCATTGACAACGACACTTCGGGCCCAACCGGCGACAGAGGTCAGGAATAATCTTTTTTCGATTTCCGAATCGCCGTTGTTGAATGACGATTCGACCAAATTCAGTTTCGTCAGCGCGGCGACGGTTAATGTCACAAACACCGAGGAACTTTACGCCGCCGTCAATAATTCTGCGAACGCGGGAAATCAAATCGTTCTCGCACCCGGCGTTTATCTGCTGTCCGTCAATGACTCAGGCGGCGCAGCGCGTCCGAACGGCGGGCGGCTCGAATTGCAGGAAAATATGTCGCTGCAAGGTATTGTTGGTGATCGCGGCGCGGTGATTATTGATGCCGCTAATCTTCCGTTGAGTTCGTTCAACAGCGCACCGCCGATTCCGCTGACCGGGGCGATCCGAATGGGCAGAGGCACGAATTCAATCGAATGGCTGACGGCGCGAAATGCCATCAAAGGGAACGCGAATATCGGGACCGATCTCGCTTCGACCGCAACTAACATCCGTGTCGCACACGTTGCTTCAACCAACAGCGCACGCGGGTTGGATGTCCGAAATTTCGGCGCGGCGATGGCAGGTCGCATCATCAATGCCGAAATTATTGATAATGATTTTTATAACAACCGAATCGGCGCGCAGGGCGAAGGTTTTCGGATCGCCAGCCAGCAGGGAGCAAACGGCGGTATCATCTTCGCCTATTTGAGCGGCAACCGCAGTTTTAATAACTACCTTGGACTTTTGGTTGAAAACAACGGCTCGAACAATGCCGTTTCGACGGTTTTTTCTTCGGGCGACCGATTCTATGAAAACGGAAACGCCGCAGTTGTCGGCGGCGGTTTGAGTTCCAATGCGACCGCTGCCAACGGAAATACGGTCAGTTTTACGGCAAACGGCGACGTTTTTGAAAACAACAACGGCTTTAACAATTTCGACTTCGGCGGTTTGGTCGTTGTCGGCGGCGAGAACACTTCAATCCCGAACGGAACGTCGAACAACACGGTCAACGTAGAACTGCGAAACTGCCGTTTCAGCAACAATCAAATACATGACATCGCCGCCTTCGGAGCGCGTTCAAATCCCGCTTCCGTCGGACAGCCGGGAACAAACAACCGC
>JBDTZT010000510.1:0-3850 GCA_040005005.1 Actinomycetota bacterium | reverse complement strand
AAAGCGTTTTTAGTGCAGTTCGGAAAAAAATCGTAACCGCCGTATTCGCGTTCGACGTAGATTTCAGGAGTTTTTTCTTCTTTGCCGACAACTTCTTTTCGTTTGTCAACCCAATTTTTGACCGTTTCGCTGATGTCGTCTTCCTCGTAATTTTTGTTCTTAAATTCCGCGTCCCAAACATCCACCAACGCTTTCTGTTCGGGTTGCGAAAAACCGCCGCCGTTCAGATAACGATAGGCCGCAATTAAAACAATCCGTCTTTGCGTCGGCTTCAAAATGCCGATTTTTCCCGCCGCGAAATTTTCAAACGGATTTTCAGGCGCGTGTTCATACTCGAAAATCGGCGAAACAAATGCCGGACCGCAGGCGAAAATCGAATTAACCGCCAAGACGATAAAAAGAAGCGATGATAAAAAACCTGTAAATTTTTTCATTTATGTTTGACCGAACCAAAACGGCGTTTGTTTTGTCCAAACTGAATTCGGATAGCGTTTATGCAAAATGTCAAAAGCCTGTTTAGATAATTTAAGGGTATCGTCGTCCGTGCATCCGAAGCGTGTCGAACGAACCGCCAGATGTAAAATTTCGGGGATTTGCGGATTATTCGGGTTTCGATTGGCAAATTCGATAGCACGGCGAGTCAAAAAAGTTGCTGAATTTCCTGTTGCTATTAATTGTTTGCGTTCGCGCCCGGCGTTTGCCGTTTGTTCTAAGGTCAGAAAATTAGGAAAGATCGACGGATAATTATCAGGCCGATTTTTATCTTGATCATTTCGCTCGACGGTGCACCACCAATTGCCTCGATTGCTGTCAATTTCCGCCGGCTTTGAATTTTCACGGCCGAATCCGACCGGAACATACGGCTGAATCACCGGATATCGTAAAATCGCAATTAAGGCGGCGGCTTCGCGGTTGTTCGCATTTGAAGCATTCGCATATTTGGAAACAAAAGGCGCAAATTCCTTCGCATAGCGCGACATTAAAGGCGTAAATTCCCGCTCAACTGCTTGATTTCCAAGTATATAGGCGCGGGTCCAAACGGCGATCACCAAAAATCTTTTCAAATGTTGCGGAATTTGCGGACTCAAAGCCGCCTGTCTTAAAACCGAAAGCGGCATTTTTTCGTTGAAAAAAGCCACCGAATCTTCATCAAACATCGTGCGGTTTTCCCACGCGTTTAAATATTCATCGTCTTTCACGCTCGTGCCTTCTTCGCGGTCGTTCTCGTCCCATTCAAAAATTACGGGTTTGCGTTGGGCGTCTTTGAGAAAGTCTTCAAGATTTTCAGCCAAAGCCATTCTTTGCGCGAAAAATTTATTTTGGGTCGAAAGCGGGAGATTCTTTAAATTATTTGCTATCACTTCATCGAGTTTTTGCTTGGCTTCGGCGCGTTTTCCGGTTTCGAGCAAAAGACGGATTTGATGAAAACGAACCGTTGCAAAGGCGGCTGAATTTGATTGGATTTTATCGACTTCGCTTAAAATTTCTGCTGTTTGCGGAGATTTTGCATCGGTTTTTGTAATCGCCGCGACAAACCATTGCAGTTTGCCGGTTTCCTTCCATTTTTCAAAGGCGTGCTGAAATCCATCAGCGGCTTGATAAGTGAAAAGCCAGTCGGTCAATTCGGCGGTGCGGTCAGCGGCGGGCACATCACGAAGTTTGAGCACATAGTTGTAATCATATTCTTTGCCTGCTTTGACGGCATCCTGATTATCAAGTTCAGAGCCTTTTGCTTCGGCTTGGCTGGCCATATAATCCAAAAGCAGAGTGTAATCGGTTAAATCATTGTAGATATTTTGATCTTCGAGAGAACGTGCCAGCAAATCGGCTAATTCCTTTTGACGTTCAGCGGGAATCATCCGGTATTTAACCAAGCCGAGCAGCCGATACGCCGATTTGTGAAACTCGCTCATCGAATTATCTGCTAAAATATTTTGCAGTTTTTCGGCGGCTTTTTGTAAAAGCTCTTTTTTGTCCTTTTCAGCTTGCGCTTTTGCCGCTTCATCTTCCGAATCTTTGATAAAACTTGCCTGCCGAATGAAAGTTCGCGCCGCGACCAATTTTGCCGTCGTTTTCCAAACCGAGTTTTCGTCGGCTGCAATCTTTTCAAAACTTTCCCGCGACCCAACAAAATCGCCCATATAAAATTTCGCCGCCGCAATCTGATATTCACGGTCCTTTCGGAGCCATTCGGGAGCATTTGAACCCACCTCCCAGGGCAAATCTTTCGCGCCGCCACAGTTTGAAAAAACAAAATCTTGACCGGTCAGCCAGTCTTTAATATCTTCTCCGGTTCCGTATTTGTTGATTCGCGACTCCAAAGTATGGGCGGCGTTATTAAAAGCATCGGGCAGACAGTTTGAAAATGAATTATATTCGTTCGCAATTCGTTTTTCCGTTTCAATATCCCGTTTTTCGTTCGTTACTTTGGCTCTCGCCGCTGCCCATTTTTCAAAATGATCCGGCAATGTTTCTTGCCCTGAACCATCGGTTTCGGATTTGTCAAATATTCCAGAACGATAGAAAATCTTATTTTCCATCGAGTCAACAATCTGTGTTTGTTCATCTTTGGTAAACGGTGAATTATCAAGCTGCCGATAAAAAACAAACAGCGACATACTTCCAAATGTTTCCGGAACGATACCGGTTTTACCGTTTGTAAATTCGGAAAGCGGAAAATCCGCGTGTTGCTGCAAACTAAAAATCGTTGAGATCGTAAAAGGTCCGCAAGCCTTAACGCCCGGCAAACCATTAAAGAGAAATGCAAAAACTAAAGTAATTGAAACAACGAAACGAATTGAATTTTTCATAACTAATTGAGCTTTTCCAAATCACTTTTTTCCCAAGCCTTCGATTTGAAGTAGTAGATCCGCCGTTCGGGTTTGAATTTTATATTCAACGGTTCATCAATCGAAACACCGTAACTTCCGCGACAGAGTGGTTCACGCCAATCGTTATCCTTGACCAGAAAATCGCGGATTGATTTATCGTCGGCGCCCATTACAAAAGCCATCGGCACGGCTTCGTCAATTGGAAAATCGTTAAACCAACTGTCGCCGACGCACCACGAAGCTAAGGACGTAATTGTCAAAGGTGTGTTTTCGGGCAATTCCTTTTTCAAATCGAAAATCAAACCACGATAAAAATTTCTTTCCGAAACAACGACATCAAAATCAATTTGTATTGCTTTGACATTCGGCAATTCTAAGGTTTTTTTGACTAAATTGACAATCTTTTTTTTCTGTTCATCGGAAAGTGTCGGACGATTTGGGTTTTCCTTGACGGTTTCGATGCGCGTAACAGCAATCAGATAAATATCCGGCGGCAATTCGAGCGGCTGTCGGCGGGGACGAAAAACGACTTCCGTCTGCTGTAAAGTCAATAATTGAGCCAAAAAAGCCACCCCGAATTTTTCCGCGTCAAGAAACCGCAAATCTTCGTGACGTTCCCACGCCCAAAGAATCTTTTTCGGCATTTCGGAGTTTAATTTTGCGTTCACTTGATTTTTGGAATTGCAGGCAAAACACATGACAAAGAAAACAAGTATCGAAAGAAAAGTTTTAAGTTTTTGGCAAAACATTTATTGCTCTGAGTATAATTGAAAAGCTGTAAAATCTAAAGATTCGAGTTTTGGTAATGGGTCTTAAAATTGTTATACTTACAAAAACTGAATGACCATTCATTTTTAAGGGAAAATTATGATTGAACGCGAACAACTGGAAATGGACGTGGTTTTTGTCGGTGCGGGTCCGGCAAATCTGGCGGCGGCACTGCATTTGAAAACAAAAATCGCCGAACACGACGAATTTATCGAAAAAGGCATTAAACGCGGCAATAAAATCTGTGAGCT
>JBDTZT010000026.1:0-13028 GCA_040005005.1 Actinomycetota bacterium | reverse complement strand
CAAATTCGAGTTCGAGTTCGTCAATCAGCGCGATATTTTTTATTTTGAGCAATGAAAGCATAAAAATTCAAATCACAGATTATCACAATTGATTTCGTTTTTCCGACTGGAGCGAGAGGCGGCTTGCTTGCCACGTCGATTGAAAAGCGGCGTAAACACTTCGATTGCCTTGAAGTTTGAAAGAAAGCACACATTTTGTGCGTTTTTCAAACGCTGGCAAGTGAGCCGCCTCTCGCTCCAGGCTTGTTAATCTACTTTCTAATTAGATTAAATTTTAGTTTTTTTTTTGCAAGAGTCCTGCGCCTTTGAGCCATTTCCCCTGGCTGAAAATTGCGTCGGGCGCCGCGGCGGTTTCGAGATTCGGTGTTTTCCAGTCAATTGTGCGCGATTTTTTATAAAAGAAAAATTCGCCCGCTTCGCCGACTTTGAGTTTGCCGAAACGCGGGACGAGATAGAAATCGCTTGCATCGTATTCTTCCAAACCGGTCAGATTCGGCAAACCGCCAATGCCGGTAACGAATGTCGGCGAAAGTTGTTCGGCGCGGCGGCGTTCCTGATTGACGGCGACATCGGACGTAAAAGGCTCAGTTGTTTCGTCCGCAAAATTAACGATATTCGCTTTGCGGAAGATGAAATGAACGATCTTGCCCGAAGCGTTCAGCGGCAAAAGATCGTAATTTATCGGGCTTAATCTTTGTTCACTGCCGTCAGCGATTGACTGCAAAGCCGTTAAAAAGGCGACGAAATTCATTTTCACGAGAAACATTTCGTCTTTGCCGTAAAGTGCGCCGGTTTCGATTAAAATCACCGGCGTTCCCCACGCCGAAAAATTATCGCCGAATGCCGAACCTGTGTAAGTTTCGTCGTAGCGTCCGATGTAGCCGCCAATAAATTGATTGAGCGCGATAACCATCGCCGCGATGACTCGTTTATTGCGCTCAAAGCCGGCGTTCGTGGTGCCTTCAGCGTTTCCCAAAACGGCAAGAAACGAAATTGCCGCCTGCCTCGTCGAATCTCCGGCGGTCGTTAAGGCTTGCTGATTGTGCAGATTAAAGCCGATCTGCGGTGTCCATTCGTCGCGCAGTTTTTTGAGCAGACGGGCTTCAGGCGATTTGAGATTGACTGCGTCGCGGTTGATGTCAATGTCCTGTAAATTCCGCCGTTGATAAAGTTCCGCGCCGTCTGGATTGAGCATCGGCACCGCGCGAATCGTAAAGATTTCCGCTAATTTTTTGACCCATTTTTTATCGCCGTTTTTCTGCAAATATGCGAACATATCAATCAGCGCACTGGTCGCCGTCGGTTCGTCGCCGTGCATTTGCGACCATAGAAAAATCCGCGTCGCGCCACTGCCCCATTCAATTTGATAAATCTCGCGGCTGCCGAAGCTGCGCCCGACTTCTTCGACCTTCAAACCTATTTCTTTGAGCTGCAACAGATATTTCTGCAAATCTTTATGATGGACGTTTGACGGCAAAATTTTTGAAATATGATGCTTTTCCCATATTTCGGCAAAATCTTTCGGCGATTGCGCTGGCGTTTCGATATTCATCAGAAAAATAAAAATTATTGAAAGAAGAAGCAGAACTTTTTGCATAGCAATAATTTACCCGCTTTGCCGTTTTCTATCAACCTTTTTTTTGCCACAAATCAATTTAACGCCGGCGACGCAAAGAAAGATTTACCCACGAAATAGACGAAAGAAACGAAAAAAAGAAAACAAAAAGCTTTTTTATTTTTTGATGTATTTCGTGTGTTTCGTGGGCAAAATAAAATTCTTTTGCGTCTTCGCGTCTTTGCGTCTTTGCCTTAAAAATAATGCCGTTTTTAAGAGAATATATAAAACGAAAATTAAAGCGGATATTGCCCAAAAGTTTTGCTGATTGATAAGCGATGCGGCAATCAAACCTTTCGCCAAAAAAAACGAAAAACCGATTAAGCCGAACGCCCAAAGAAGCGCCGAAGCAAAAAAGCCAAAGCAAAAACACCAAAATCGGGCGTGAAGCATTCCCGCCGCAAAATAGGCAGAAAAGCGAAAGCCGAAGAAATTTCGACGCAAAAAAATTGCTTGCCAACGATTGCTTTTCAACCAAGCGAATTTTTTTTCGATCGAAGATTTACTGATAAATTGCCTGAAAGGAAAACTTTGCAAAATTCTTTGGCCGAAAAATCTGCCGAGCAAAATGATCAAGAAAACAGCGGCGAAAGCTCCGAAAAGACAAACAATAACGGCAAAAGTAAAGCTAAACCAGTCTTGCGCGGCAAAGATTCCGGCGAGCAGAAAGGCAAAGTCTTCGCTCAGAAAAGTTAAAATGACGAACAAAAGAAAAAACAAAAAAACGGTTGCGCCTCGGGCGCGAATAATCTTTGGTGCGAACGGTTTTTGAGATTCGGCAATTCTCTCGGCGTCAGCGGTCGCCCGCGTTTTTGCCGTGCCGTTTTCCGCCTTTTGCCAAAAATCTGTTAAAATTGGCGAGATTTTTTCAGGACGCATAAAAACGTAAAAATGATTGTCGGCAAGTTCGACGAGTTCGCTCTGCGGCACCAGACGCGCGTGTTCGCGGGCGGCTTCGATCGGCACCAGTGGATCTTCGAGTCCGTGCGTGATCAAAAAAGGCGCGTCAATTTTCTGCAAAATCGGGCGTAGCGGGCGTTGGTCGGTATCATAAAAATTTCGTGCGTATGAAGTGCTGCCGTCAAAAACCCCAAAATGCGGCGTGAGTTCCGGTAAAGCGTAAAGCGCGGCGAGTTGGGCGGCGTGAACCGCGTGATTCAAATAATAATTGCCGAAAAGTTCGTCTTCCTGGACGCCGATTGCCGAAACCATCGAAACCGACGCGACGCGGTTGGGCGCAAGTTCAGCGAGATTCAAAACCACGCCGCCGCCCATACTGAAACCGACCACGTGCGCCTTTTCGATGTTCAAATTGTCAAGTAATTCCAAAACATAACGGGCGTGAGCCAGCACCGAATAATCAGGAATATTTTTCTCTGAATCGCCGAAACCGGGCAAATCAACCGCGATGATCCGCCGGTTTTTCAGCAATTTCGTCAAAGCGTCAAAAGCCTCGCCGTCGCCCGGACTGCCGTGAATCAAAATGACGGGAAGCGAATCATTTGGCGGTTCGGGAAGCGTTTCTTTATAGGCGAAACGGATTTTTTCGGGCTTTGTGTTTTCGCCATCAATCGTTTGTAAAAAAGCGATTTTCTTGTCGTTTGAAACGGGTTTTTCGGGTTGTGAATGACGAAAAACGCCCGACCAAATCAAAAGCAAAACATAAACTCCGATCAGCCAAAATCGCTTTCGTGAAAAGATAGATTTTTTTGAAGTTAGATTTTTACTCAAAAGAAATGTTTTCGACTCCGCAGACATTCTACGCGAATTTTGCAAGTCGGTTTCAAATAGATAAGGTGAGAAGGAAAATCTTAGTTTCTCAGAAATGACAAGACTTATAACTACATATTTCTTTATAATTTTGTTCGATGTAAAATTGACTTATGCCTTTTAAAGACAAAAAGAAAAGACGCGAATACCAACGCGAATATATGCACAAATGGTATGAAGAAAATAAAGCCAAACACATTTCTTACGTCAGAAATAGAGATAAAAAAATCAAGAATTGGCTAAAAGAATATAAATCATCTCTAAAATGTGAGATTTGCGGGGAAAATCATCCGGCTTGTTTAGATTTTCACCATATTAATCCGAACGAAAAGAGTTTTGCGTTAGGAAGAGTCAATAAATTTTTGAGCATAAAATTGCTCCAAAGCGAAATTGCAAAGTGTAAAGTTTTATGTGCAAATTGTCATCGAAAAGAACATTACGAACAAAAAGAAAAGGAGCAGAATCGATTCTAAAATTTATAAGATTGTGGTGGCTGAAGAGTGACTTGAACACTCGACCTTCGGGTTATGAATCCGACGCTCTAACCAGCTGAGCTACCCAGCCACGAATTATTGATTATAATTCGATGCGCGAAAAAATCAAACGAATTTGGGCGAATTTGGCTTGGGTTGTATGATTGAAGCAGGATTTTGATGGAAACTCTGCAAATCGAACAAATCGAATTACTAATTCTGATCGGTGCAATCGTGGCAATTATCGCCCGCCGTTTGCGGATTCCATACACGGTCGGTTTGGTCGTCGCGGGAATTTTTATGGCGATTTTACCGATCGGTCTGAAAGTAAGTTTCAGTAAAGATTTGCTTTTCAACGTCCTGCTTCCGCCATTGATTTTTGAAGCCGCACTTTATATTCACTGGAAGGAATTGCGGAAAGACCTTTTGCCGATAATTACATTCGCAACCGTCGGCGTTTTGCTTTCTGCCGCGGTAACTGCCGCATTAATGCATTTTACCATCGGTTGGGCGTGGCCGGCGGCGATTTTGTTCGGCGTTTTGATTGCGGCGACCGATCCGGTTTCGGTTATTGCAACATTTAAAGAGGCGAAGGTTGAAGGCCGACTTCGCTTGCTCGTCGAAGCCGAAAGTTTATTTAACGACAGCACGGCGGCGGTCGCTTTTTCCGTCGCTTTGACCTTTGCGCTCGGCGAAACACTGAGTTTCGGTTCGGTCGTCTGGCTGATGTTTTTGTCGGTCGTCGGCGGAATCGTGTGCGGTTTGCTGGTCGGCGGCTTGGCAATGCTGATAATCGGCCGCACAAAGGATAATTTGGTCGAGCTTTCGATGACGACGCTGGCCGCTTTCGGTTCGTTCTGGCTCGCCGAACATTTTCATTTATCGGGCATTTTGGCAACTACGACCGCCGGGCTTTTGGTCGGAAATATGGCGGCGTTCGGAACTCTGACCGAGAAAGGCGAAGAATCCGTCGGACATTTTTGGGATTTTGCGGCGTTCGTCGTAAACTCGGTAATCTTTATTATTTTAGGCATTAACGCCGCGTCGCAAAATTTTGCGATGGCGATCATACCGATTCTCGTTGCGATTATTGCCGTCATCGTCGGCCGGGCGATTGCCGTCTATCCGTGTTCGTTATTATTTGCGGGTTCGTCTTTAAAGGTTGACAATAAGCATCAGCACATCTTGTTTTGGGGCGGATTGCGCGGCGCGTTGGCGTTGGCGTTGGCATTGGGAATTCCCGACAGTTTGGCGTATCGCCAGGAAATTTTAACCGTTACATTCGGCATCGTCGCATTTTCCGTTTTCGTGCAGGGATTAACGATGATTCCGCTTTTGCGCCGTTTGGGACAAATTCCAGGTAATCAACGAGAAACGGAAAACACTGCGCACATTGAAAAAATTGCTTGACGTGCGGAATCGGAACACTTTTGTCGAATTTGTTAATGTTGCTTGGCAAAGCGGACAAAAGAAGTCAGCCATCCGACATCAAATCAGGATTGAACAAAAACCCGAAACACAGGATAATATTGAAGGTAGTGAAAACAATGCGAAGACAAAGTAGAAAATTTATTGCGGTAGTTTTATTTTGCGGAGTTCTGGCAGTTTCGGTTGGAGCGCAAAAAACTCCATTAAGAAACATTACGTTGATTACCGAACCGAACGCAATCGTCTGGATTGACGATGTAAATTACGGCAAAACGGACGCAAGCGGCAAACTCGCGCTCAAGACTTTTCCGGGCGGAACGCATAAAATCCGCGTTCGTGCCAACGGTTTTAAGGAAATTTCGCAAAGTTTGCTCCCGACGCAGAAGGGCGATTTGCGGGTCGCGCTCGTCAAAACAACCGACGATGCCGAACTCGCATTTCAGCAAGCCGAAGCCGAATCAGACAAAGAAAAAGCAGTCAAACTTTACGAAAAAGCGATCAAACTTCGCCCGAAATACCCGGAAGCAGAACTTGGAATGGCGCGGGCTTTATTAGATTTAGGCAACACGGAAGGCGCGTTCAAAGCGATCAATGCGGCACGAAAAGCGCGTCTTGGATATGCCGAAGCCTCCGCTGTTGAAGGCCGAATCTACAAGGCGGACAATAAAGAAGACAAGGCAATTGCCTCGTTCAAACGCGCTCTTACGGAAGGCAAAGGCGTTCAGCCGGAAGCACTTGCCGGATTAGGTTTACTTTACAAAGACCGCGCCGAAGGATTTGGCGCGGCGAACGATTTTGAGAGCGAAAAGGAAAATTATCTGCTCGCTGCCAAATCATTTATTTCTGCTCTCAGCCAACTTTCGGGTGCGCCCGATGCAGTGACGATTTATCAACTGCTCGGCGATTGTTACGAACGAGCAAAAATGTATCAGGACGCAATTCTCGTATATGAAGAATTTCTGCGGCTTTTCCCCGACAATGACGAAGCCGTGACATTTCGTTCTTTTATCGTGCAATTGCAAAAGCGGATAAAGGAAGAACAACCGTAAATTTTCAGCCGATTTGCACCGACAGCATCGAAATCGAACCGCCGTCGAAACCTTCGACGGGAAACGAAACTTTTTCGTTTTCTCTCTGCAAAGCCAAAACGTAAAGCAAAGGCAAATAATGTTCGGGAGTCGGTGCGGAAAGCAGCGCGTCACGCCCGAGCGATTCGTAATTGATGAGCGGCGTGTGATTGCCGCTTGAAATCATTTCACGCGCCGCCGTTTCAAAACGCAACGCCCAATCGAGCGGTTCGGGCGAGTGCGCGCCCCACGAATAAGCGTGAAGATTATGGACAATGTTGCCGCTTCCGATGATTAAAATATTTTCATCGCGCAGGGGCGCAAGGCGTTTGGCGAGTTCGTAATGAAACGCGGCAGGCTGATTTTCGTCAATGCTGAGTTGAATGACAGGAATATCGGCTTCGGGAAAAACGTGGCATAAAACTGACCATGTTCCGTGATCTAAACCCCAACGTGAATCGCTTTTGACCGCCACCGGCGCAAGCAATTCCTGCACCCGATTTGCCAATCCAGGATTCCCCGGCGTGGGATATTGAACCTCAAAAAGTTCACGCGGAAAGCCGCCGAAATCGTGAATCGTGCGCGGGCGTTCCATCGCGGTGACGGCAGTTTCGGGAACAAACCAATGCGCTGAAACGCACAAAATCGCTTCGGGGCGCGAAATCTCACGCCCAATGCGCACCCAACTTTCCGTCCAAACATTTCGGTCAAGCGCGTTCATCGGATTGCCGTGTCCGAAAAAAATTACCGGCATCGTTTCAGACATAATCTATTTCTTCCGCAAATTATTGATGCGTTTCAAAAGCTGCGGCATCAATTTTGACGTTTGAAACAGCGAACCTGACGCGAAATATTTGGCGAATCCGCGAAAGGTTTCGATTGCCTCTGCACCGTAAGGCATCCACCACGCATTTGGCAAAATCGCTAATTTATTAACATGAATATGCTGCGGCTGAACGAGTTCCATCAAACCTTCAACGCCGTGCGTTCGACCGTTGCCCGAATTTTTAAAGCCGCCCCACGGCGTTTGCCCGATGCCGTGCGTGTATAAAACTTCATTGACGCAAACTGTTCCCGCTTCGATGCGCGTCGCAACGCGGTTGCCTTTTGTTAAATCGCGCGTCCAGACGCTCGCCGTCAAACCGAATTCCGAATCGTTGGCAAGGCGAATTGCTTCTTCTTCCGTGCGAAAAGTTGCAATCGGGAGCGTCGGACCGAAGGTTTCTTCCTGCATCGCCCGCATTGAATTATTGGCATTTCCGATAACTGTCGGCTCGAAAAATAAATCTTTCGATTTGCCGCCAGTGAGAATACGCGCACCTTCTTTTTCAAAACTTTCAACATGATCCGCGACGATTTTAAGCTGCTTTTGCGAACTCATTGCGCCGATGTCAGTTGTTTCGTCGCTGCCCACACCTTGTTTTAATTGCTTGGTTTTCTCGACAATTTTGCGCGTTAATTCTTCGGCGGCAGATTCTTCAACATAAAGCCTTTCGACCGACGAGCAACTCTGTCCCGAATTGCAAAACGCGCCCCACACGGCAGCGTCCGCCGCGAGTTCAAGATTTGCGTCAGCGAAAACCACCATCGGGTCTTTGCCGCCGAGTTCCAAAACGACGCTCGTTAAATTTTTCGCGGCGGCTTCGGCAATGCGCTTGCCGGTCGCCACGCTGCCCGTGAACATTATTTTGTCCGGCGCGGATTCGACGAGTGCCGCGCCGGTTGCGCCGGCACCCGTGACAACCTGCACGACATTTTCGGGCAAACCGGCTTTTTCAAAAATCTCACCGATTTTCAGACCGATCAACGGCGTCAGTTCCGAAGGTTTCAAAATAACCGTATTTCCTGCCATCAAAGACATGACGGTTTCGCCCAAGGGAATCGAAAACGGATAATTCCACGCCGGAATGATACCGACCACGCCGAGCGGTTGATAGATGAGTTTTGACGAACGCCCCAAAAGTCCGTAAAGCCCGATGCCGATTTTGCGCGGTTTCAGAAGTTTTTCGGCGTTTCGCGCAAAATACTGCATTAAATCAAGCACCGGCGCGATTTCCATCGAAAGTGCTTCGGCGATGGGTTTGCCCGATTCATTGGAAATCAAAAGCGCAATTTCGTCCATCTCCGCCAAAATTACTTGACGCGCTTTCATGACAATTCTTTTTCGCTCGGCGAATGAAGTTTTGCGCCATTTTTGAAAGGCTTGACGCCCTTTTTCGACCGCCGCCCGGACATCTTCGGCGGATGTGTTTTCAACGCGCCCGAATTCTTCGCCCGTCGCGGGATTGTATGAAATTATTTCTTCGCTCTCGTTTTGCAATTTAAGAACTGCGCTCATCTGTTTTGCTCCTTACAGTGTGTTGTTAAATTAAGTTTTATAGTAGCTTTTGTTTTCCTCTGCGAACTTTGCGCCTCTGCGTGAAAAAATCATTCTCACGCAGAGGCGCAAAGTTCGCAGAGAGTTAATGATTAGAGCCGACTCAATCTATCAATTTATTTCAATCAATAGATTACCCGATTGTTTTCGATAAATGTAAGACAAAGGATGCAAAATTCGTCAATTCCCGAAATTTTGTCAAGCGAATAAAAATTTCCTTGACAAAACATATTCCGCCGATTATTCTTATAAAAGTAGGTTTGGCAGAATGATTAACGAAATAGACAAGCAAATTCTGAATATTATTCAGACAGATGCGCGAATTAGCAATGTGGAAATTGCGCGGCAAGTTGGTTTAGCGCCATCGGCAGTACTCGAAAGAGTCAAGAAATTGGAGGAACGCGGTGTGATCAAAGGCTTTGAAGCAAAACTCGATCCCGTGCAGCTCGATTTCGGTCTGACGGCGTTTGTCGCGGTTCGGACGCACGATTGCTGCGCTGAAACGGACAAGTTTTTGGCGGAAATTCCCGAAGTTCTGGAAGTTCACGATGTCGCGGGCGAAGATTCTTATTTGCTCAAAGTTCGTGTCAAAAACACCGAACATCTTTCACGGCTTTTGCGCGAAAGGTTAAAAAACGTGCCGAATGTAGCGTCAACCAAAACAACCATCGTCTTGCAAACTATTAAGGAAACAACAGCTTTGCCGATTGAAGTAGGCGCGGAAACGGAAGAAAAAACGAAACGGCGCGAAAAAAAAATCTAAATAAATTTTTACTAAATACGGAAATAATATGGAAACATTACAACACAATCCAAAGGGTATTTATCCGTCAACACCTGACTATATACACGCTTTAGAGGTGCGGAATCCAAATCGTTTTTTATATGTCAGCGGAACAATGGGACTGGATGAACAAGGTATTGCCGGAAAAACTCTATCAGAGCAATTAACTCTAATTTGGTCGAATATTCAGACAATATTGGAAAGCGCCAATATGTCTGTCAGGAATATTGTGAGGATTACAAGTTATCTGCGGGACGCTTCATACGCTGAAGAAAATCAGAACGCACGGATCAAAGCACTGAAAGGACATATTGTTCCGACGACCGCGATAGTAGTGCAGACACTCGTTGACGACTGGCTAGTTGAAATTGAGATTATTGCTGCCGATTAGTTAAAAATACACGGAAGATTTATCGCAGTTTTTGCACGACAAAAAAAGAAATTTTTAAATCAAGGGGTTTGAAATGCAGAAAACAGGAATTACAAAAATTGATCCGAACCGCAGTTTAGTGCTGCTCGTCGCGGCATTTGCGGCAGTTTACATCTTTTGGGGATCAACGTATCTCGCCATCAAATACGCGATTGAAACCTTGCCGCCGTTTTTGATGGCGGGCGCAAGATTTACGGCGGCGGGATTGATTTTGATGATTTGGGCACGGTTTTCCAAAGATTACGAACGTCCGAAAGCAGTGCATTGGAAAACGAGTATTATCGTCGGAACGCTTTTGCTGCTCGGCGGCAACGGCGGCGTGGTTTTCGCCGAACATCATATTTCATCGAGCCTTGCCGCGCTTCTGGTCGCTACCGAACCTTTTTGGATCGTGCTATTAAGCTGGCTTTGGCTGAAGGGAGCGCGTCCGAATTTGAAAGCCGTGCTCGGTTTGGCAATCGGATTTTTCGGTGTCTGGCTTTTGATCAATGGGCAAGCCACAAACGATTCGGCAAATTCAGGCTCGATGCAGTTTTTCGGGACGATTGCCGTTATGTTGGCGGCTCTCAGTTGGGCGACAGGTTCGATTTACGGGCTTCGTTCGCCGGTTCCGAAATCTTCGCTTTTGACCGCCGGAATGCAAATGTTTTCGGGCGGCTTGGTTTTGCTTGTTTTTAGTTTAATGATCGGCGAATGGTCAACGCTTAACATCGCGGAAGTTTCGGCAAAGTCATGGCTTGGCATAATTTACCTGATGATTTTCGGTTCGCTGATTGGTTTCACGGCTTACAGTTGGCTGCTCAAAAACGCACAGCCGGCAATGGTTGCGACCTACGCTTATGTCAATCCGATTATCGCCGTTTTCTTAGGCTGGTTAATCGCGGGCGAATCATTCACGGGACAAATGTTAATTGGTGCGGGCGTGATTGTCGGTTCGGTGGTGCTGATCACGTCACACGATAAAAACGACAAAGATTCGGAAGAGGAAATCGAAATTCACGAATCACAAACTCCGACTGGAAGTTGCAAACCGTTATCGGCTTCGGCTTAAAAATTAAAAAGGCGTGGTTGAAATGCCGCGCCTTTCAGTTGTTCAATTTTCTTCACCAATCGAATTTTTCTTAGGAAAATCGGGGAACTTTTTTGATTGTTTGAGTTCCCCTTTTTCATCAAAAAACATCATTTCGCCGTATTCATTGCAATCCCAAACTTCATTCGCGCCTTTTTCAAAATACAATTCGCGTTTTTCCTGCATTTCCTTTCGCGTGCTGCTCATCGAAACAACTTCAACGCAGATTTAAGGCGCGATTGAAGCATCGGTTTCGTGCCTGATCTTTTTAATGACTTTCATCGAAGCCCAAGCAACATCGGCCACCTTCGTTCCTTTGTGGGTTCTGATGGCACATTCGACCATTGCGATTCCTGCGGGATGCATCGTTTGCAGTAAAGAAGAAATTTGTCCTTGATAAATTGAGTGACCAATTTTAACGGGATTCATAATAATTTCTCCGAATTCATTTGTTTCGATCTTAAATGGTAAGTCTTGTAAATAAGGACTTTCGATTACTTCTTTCCAATCCACAATTTTACCTCAAAGAAATTATCTGTAATAAATTTCTAGCTTAACATTTGCTCAATCACGCCATAGCTTGCTTCCAGAGCATCGCCCAATTTCGAGGCGTCCGTGCCGCCGCCTTCCGCCATATCGGGTTTGCCGCCGCCACGCCCGCTGACGATTGGCGCAATTTCCTGCACAATGCGCCCCGCCTTTACGCGGTCGGTCAGATCGTCGGAGACGCGGACAATGAACGAAACTTTGTCTTCTTCGGTTCTCGCCAGAATCACCACGCCGGATTTTATTTTCGCCATCAGCGTGTCGGACAAATGCCGCATTCCGCCTTTGTCCAAACCTTCGACGATCTTGGCAATGACTTTGACGCCAGCCACGTCTTTCGCTTCGTCGCCGTTTGATGATGCCGAACCGATTGCGCCGGTCGCAATTTTCATTTTTAGCTCATCATTTTCGCGCCGTGCTTTTTTCAATTCTTCCTGCAATTTTTCAATCGCATTCGGCAAATTATCGCGCTGCGTTCTTAAGACTTGCAGCGATTTGTCAATCAACTTTTCATCTTCGCGAAATCGCTCGAACGCATCAATGCCCGTAATGGCGCGGATTCGGCGGATGCCTGACGCAACCGCCTCATCTGACGTGATTTTAAAAGAACCGATGTCGCCCGTCGCCGAGACGTGCGTTCCGCCGCAGAGTTCTTTGGAAAATGTGCCGCCGCCGACCGACAAAACCCGCACCTCAGAGCCATATTTTTCGCCGAAAAGCGCCATCGCGCCCGTGCGCATCGCGTCTTCGATACTCATTAAATCGGTATTTACCGGATCGTTTTTCAAAATCTCGCGGTTGACCAGATCCTCGATTTCCTGAAGTTCAGATTCGGAAATCGGTTGATAATGCGTGAAATCAAAACGTAAATAGTTGGGCGCAACGACCGAGCCGGATTGTTTGACGTGCGTTCCCAAGACTTCTTTGAGCGCGGCGTGAACCAAATGCGTCGCCGTATGATTGCGCCGCGTCGCATCGCGTTTGGCAACGTCAACCGCCGCCGTGACAATATCGCCAACCTTGATCGAGCCTTTTTCGACCTTTGATTTATGCAAAACAATTCCCGCCACCGGCGCAAACGTATCGAAAACTGTTGCTTTCGCAAAGTCGAGAGCTTTTTCTTCCGACTCTCGACTCAACCAACCCGTATCGCCGACCTGTCCGCCCGCTTCGGCATAAAACGGCGTATCACTCAAAACAATCAAACCTTCGTCGCCTTCATTTAATTTGTCAACTTTCTGGTCATTTTTCACCAAAGCCAAAACGCGCGCGCCTTCGACTTCCGTTTTGTCGTAGCCGTGAAAATTCGATTTCGCGGAAGTTCTTTCCAATGCAACATAAATCGGATTGATTTTGTCGGATTGTTTGGTTTTGCCAATTTCGGAAGTTTGTTGAAGACTTTTAAGTTCATCTTCAAATAGTTCTCTAAATTTAATTTCGTCTATTCCTGTCAATATTTCACGAGACTC
>JBDTZT010000509.1:0-3853 GCA_040005005.1 Actinomycetota bacterium | reverse complement strand
CGCGCAAATTAACCGATGATTTGCGCGAGAAAGGTTTTAAATCGGTCGTCATTGTTGATCCGGCAGTCAAATTGGACGAAAAATATTCGGTTTATAACGACGGTAAAACGAAGGATTTATACGTTAAAAACGCCGACGGAACCGATTTTGTCGGGCAGGTTTGGGCGGGAAAATCGGTCTTTCCCGACTTTGTAAATTCAAAAACGCGTGAATGGTTCGGGGCGCAATACAAAGGTTTTATCGCCGACGGAATTGACGGTTTTTGGAACGATATGAACGAGCCGGCAAATTTTCCCGACGGAAATTTGCAAGAACCGGTCGGAATGAATCATCCCCAAAAGACTTTGCCTTTAGATGCGAAACACACGATTGAAAACAAGATCGTGAAAAGCAACGACATGAGCAAAATTTATGTGGATAAAACTTCGGGCAAACAATACACGCCGCTGAAATTAGTCGAAACGGGCGGAACTCACGCCAGATTTCATAATGTTTACGGAATGCTGATGGCGCGTTCGACGTTTGAAGGCGTAAAAGAACTTAGTCCTGAAAAACGTCCGTTTGTGCTGACGCGCGCCGGATTTGCGGGCGTTCAGCGTTACGCGGCGGTTTGGACAGGTGATAATACGGCAAGCTGGGAACATCTGCGTCTCAGTTTGCCGATGCTTTTGAACTTAAGCGTTTCAGGCGTTCCTTTCATTGGCGCAGATGTCGGCGGTTATGCTGATAATCCTTCGGGCGAACTTTATGCGCGTTGGCTGCAAGCCGCGAGCTTTACGCCGTTTTTGCGTTCACATTCGGAAAAAGGCGCGGCCAACAAAGAACCCTGGGAATACGGCGACGAATTTACGCGCATCAACCGGGCGACAATCGAACTGCGCTACCAATTTTTGCCTTATTTTTACACGCTTTTTCACGAACATGAGCAAACCGGACAACCGGTTTTGTGCCCGCTTTGGTTTGAATATCCGAAAGATTACAAAACTTATCTGCTCGAAGACGAATACCTTGTCGGACGGGATTTGCTCGTCGCGCCGGTTTTAAAAGACGGACAGCGAAGACGCGGCGTTTATTTTCCCGTCGGCGACGATTGGCGTGATTGGTTCACGGGCGAAGTTTATAAAGGCGGCAGCTTTGCGGAAATCAACGCGCCGCTTGATAAACTGCCGATTTTTGCGCGGGTCGGCGCAGTCATTCCGACGCAGCCGGTGATTCAAAACACAACCGAAATGCCGAATGTTCCGATAACCTTAAATGTCATTACCGGAATTGCGCCCGAAAAAACCGAAACTTCCGAACTTTTTCAAGATGCGGGCGATGGATACGAATATCAAATGACCAAAAAACGCGAAATTAGCATCGAACATAAAAAAGGTCTTTTGCGTCTGAATTACAGCGGAAACTTTGAGGGTCAAAAAATTCGTTTTATCGAAGTTTTAGGAATTAACAAACGCCCAAGCGAAATGCGGGTTGACGGGAAATTAGTCGAAAATATCGAAGTTGATTCCGCTAAAAATCGTTTAAGAATCGAAATTGCAGATAGTACAAAAGAAATTTCTTTAAAACCTTAGTATAAATATAAAGAGAAAAAAGATGAAAAAGTTGTTATTTATCGCATTATTATTGAGTTTTTCAGTCGCGGTTTTCGCGCAGGATGAACAAACGGGCGGCGTTACCACCGGCGAAGCAAAAGTTTACACTTCCAAACGAACGGTTGGAATCGTTGACCAAAAAACTCCGAAAGTTTATGAAAATGTCACGGCGACCACGGCTTTGAAAGATTTTCAATGCGTTTCGGGAAGCAAAGAAAAAGAATACATTATTGAAACGACAGCTTGCGTCGTTGCCGTTTTCGATTACGATAACGACGGCAAACCCGATATTTTTCTATTGAACGGTTCGACCATCAACGCCGAACTCGGCAAGGAAAAAGCTCCGAAATCCGCGCTTTATCATAATCTCGGCGATTGGAAATTTGAAAATGTGACCGATAAAGCGGGCGTTGCCAACGAGCGTTGGGGAATGGGCGTCGCGGTCGGTGATTATAATAACGACGGTTTTGCCGATTTGTTTGTGAGCAATTACGGTGTTTCAAGGCTTTACAAAAATAACGGCGACGGCACTTTTACGGATGTTGCCCCAAAAGTTGGTCTGGATATCAAAGGCTGGCACACGGGCGCGACTTTCGGCGATTATGACAAAGACGGGCGGCTCGATTTGTTTGTTCCGGCGTATCTCGAATTTGACTTGAAAAATCTGCCGCCTTCGCCGCTTGATGTTGATAAAGGGAAATCGCTCGGGCGAAATTTTTGTCAGTTTCGCGGTCAGCCCGTAATGTGCGGTCCACGCGGTTTGAAAGGCGCGAAAGATTCGCTTTTTCATCAAAAAGAAGACGGGAAATTTGAAGAAGTCGGCGACAAGGCGGGCGTCAAAGATGAAGGCAATTATTACGGATTTTCATCGGTGTTTGTTGATGTTGATGATGACGGAGATTTAGATTTGGTCGTCGTCAACGATTCCACGCCGAAACAGCTTTACATCAATAAAGGCGACGGCACTTTTGAAGAATCCGGCTATCCTTCGGGAATCGCCCTCAACGAAAACGGGCGCGAACAAGCCGGGATGGGATTAGCGGTTGGCGATTACGACAACGACGGTCGGGTTGACTTTCACATCACGAATTTTTCCGACGACTCGAATGTTTTATACCACAACGACGGCGACGCTAATTTTACAGACATAAGTTTTCAGTCAGGTTTGGGCGAAACAACTATTCCATTTTTGGGTTGGGGAACATCGTTTATAGATTTTGACAACGATGGTTGGAAGGATGTTTTGGCTGCCAATGGACACGTTTATCCGGTAGTTGATAAGTTTCAATGGGGAACGAGTTTCGCGCAACAGCTCTTGCTTTTCAAAAATGGCAAACAACAGGTAAACGGACAAATAAAATTTGAAAGGGTCGCCGCTGCCCCAAACAGCGGTTTAGCCGAGGCGATGTGCGCTCGCGGGTTGGCAATTGCCGATTTTGACGGCGACGGAAAACTAGACATTATTACCTCGAATATGGATTCCGCGCCGACGCTTTTGCGGAACGCGAGCGGCGACAAAAATAATTGGCTGGCGCTGAAACTTATCGGCGACACAACCAAAAAGACCCCGAAAGATGCCATTGGTTCGACCATTTTTGCCACCACCGGAAAAATCCGGCAGCGTTTCGATTTAACCAGCGGTGCAAGTTATGCTTCGCAAAGTGAACAGATCATTCACATCGGGCTTGGCGATGCCGCGAAAATTGATGCTCTGGAAATTATCTGGGCAAACGGCCAGAGCGAGAAAATAGCGGTAGATAAAATAAATACGCAGCTTATAATCAAACAGGGACAGGGAATCATAAAATAAGTCAGGGTGTTTAGAATGACGGGTTAAGCGCGGCATTTTCTTAAATTAATAAGCCGAAAATTATTAAACATATAAATTAAATTGGTAAAACCTTTGTTAACCTGTTGAAAAAAATCGAAAAAAGTTATTCAATAGGTTCGTTTGGTTTTGCAACAAAGTTTAATTTCAAGATTTCGAAAAAATAGTTTTTCAAAGCTAATGAAAAGAATATACCTGCAAAAAGCGAAAACGCAGATTGCCCGGCCGAATACGATTCGAGACATCAATAAGCAAATAGTTCTAAACTATGTGCGGGATCGCTCGCCTATTTCGCGGGCTGAAATTGCCCGCGAAACCGCGCTTCAGCGTTCGACCGTTTCGGCAATTGTTGATGATTTGCAGATTGCCGGTTTAATTGAAGAAATTGGCACCGGCCACTCGACCGGTGGCCGAAAACCAACCTTGCTTAAAC
>JBDTZT010000508.1:0-3862 GCA_040005005.1 Actinomycetota bacterium | reverse complement strand
GGTTTTGAGATTCTATTTTGACGGTTTCTGAATTAAAGGCAAAAAGAAAGAGTTGATTTTTAAAAATCAACTCTTTCTTTTTGCCTCGCGTAGTTTAATCTTCCTTAATGAAATCGAGGCTGAAATTTATTGAATTCCGTTCACAATCAAATACAAAATATAAACGCTCGCCGCAATCGAGCCGATGAGAATTCCGACGAGAGCCAGAATTATCAAACCGACGAAAATATAATCGCTCGTCGTGCCTTGGTCTTTGCCGGTCGCGCGTTCCCGAATCAAATTCATATTCTGCTTGTTCGCCTTCCAGACAAAATCGAACGCATCGCCGAGAAAAGGAATTGAGCCGACGACATAATCAAGCCCGATATTAAAAGCCATTCGCAAAAGCGTAATTTTCGGCACGCCGTAGCGCACGCCCGCGATTAGAATATAAAACGACATCAGTGACGTGATCGTGTCGCCGACGTTTGGAATCAAGCCGATAATCGCGTCCAGACCGAATCGCCAACCGACCGCCGGAATCCGAAATAAATCGTCAAGATAAAATGCCAACGTGTCGAGACTTTCTTCGACTTCGACTTCGCTTTTTGTCTTTTTCAACGACCCGAAAACATTTCGGCTTTTTTGTGGCTCAAGATTTTCCATTTAATTTTTCCTTCAGTTTGGCAATTCTCTTCAAAATTTCGTCACGGTTTTTCGCGCATTTTATCCATTTCGGCAATTTACTCAAAAATGAACTGCGACCATTTTTCGTGCGTTCGCGCAATTTTGCCGCAACGTATTTTTCCAACATTTCAAGATGTTTTAAATTATACGCCCAAAGCAATTCGCCGCAACAGGAAATTTCAAGCCACAAAGGCAGTCGAAAATACCAATCAACATTTTCGCCGACATTGATCTGACTGCCGCTCCAAAAATCGCGATGCAGGCAGCTCAAACAAACAAGTTTGCGCTGCGCGAAAAATTTATTCTTAAATTCGTAGACTTTGCGTTGCGGCAATTTCTCGAATTCGGCTCCATCAATCAAGACCTTTGCCAACAAACCGCATTTCGGGCAAACGACCAGAAATTCATCATAAAATTCATAAATTCTCGTTCCCGTGTCGAGAAACCTTTCGGTTTTGCTGATAATTTCAACCATTCATTTCTTCTTTTGTGTCTTTGCGCCCTGGCGGGAAGTTGCTTCGACAATTTTCACACTCACGATTTTATCGCCGCGCACGATAGCATCAACGATTTTCATATCTGATTCGTTCACTTTCCCGAAAACCGTGTAGCCGCCGTCAAGATGCGGCTGCGGTGAATGCGTTACGAACCATTGCGAACCGCCCGTATCTTTGCCCGAAAGCGCCATTCCGACCGCGCCGCGCTCAAAAGCGAGCAGATTGATTTCATCGCGGATTTCCCAGCCCGGACCGCCGTTGCCATCGCCGCGCGGGTCGCCGTCCTGCATCACGAAATTCGGCACGACGCGGTGAACTGCCAAACCGTTGAAATAATTGGCGCGCGCGAGCTTGATAAAATTATCAACCGTTAAGGGCGCGTCTTCGGGCATCAGATCAATTGTAAACGCGTCTTTTTCGGTCGTGAAAACGGCTTTTACATTACCGTTTTTGCGCGAAACGGCGCGGATGTAATCGGCGTTCGTATTGAGCAACACGCCGAGTTTTGAATTCAAACTGTAAGATAAAATTTGATTTTTCTTCTTTGCCAGCGCATTTTCGAGCATTGTCGGCAATCCGGGCAGTTCCTTTTGCAAATCTTTATCGGCGAGCAAATCGAACGCTTTTTTGCGGACGAGATAATCGGTCGAACTGAGCGCAATGAGCAGTGAGCCGGACGCTTCTTTTTTGTCGAGCTTGAAAAGCGCATCCATTACGGCAAGCGTTGCGTCGTTGTAAGTTTTATCGTTTAGCGTCGAATAAATAAAGGCTTTGCCCAGAACTTCGACGTTTTCTTTTGTCTTTGGCTGGTCGCCCAAAATTTCGGCGATCGCGGCGCGGATAAAAATATCGGGTTCGTCTTCCAGAATCGGGCGAAAAATGCCCGAAGTGTTTTCGGATTTGAAGGCGGCAAAAGCGCGAATCAAATCGGGAATTGCAAATCTTGCATTGTCGTTTGTCTTTGATTTTGGATTGGAAGTAAGCCAAACACTGATTAACTGAACGAGCAAAATTCGGGTTTGTGATTTTATCAAATCGTTTTCTTTATTAGATTCGAGATTGGCAATTTCGCCCAGACCCTGAAACACGGCGGAACTCGTTCGCCAATCTTCGGTAAAAAGACTGTCAGCATCGGCGAGCACCGACTCCACATAAATTTTCGGAGTAATGCGGGCGAGTGCGATTTCCGTTTCGGGTGACGAATATTTATCGGCTTGGCGCAGATTATCTAAAAATGCGACGGCTTTTTTGTCGTCCGAATTCGGCAAAAGTCTGCCCAAAACGGTAGCAATTTCAAGCAGTTCGTTTTTCTCGGGCGGACTGGCGAATTTCGATTTTTTATAATCCGCGAGAAGATTCGTGCTGCGTTCGAGTAATTTATCGGCAGCTTGTTTGTCCTTGAAACTTCCAAGAGCGCGAATTGCCGAAACGCGTACGCGTAAATCTTCGTCTTGGGTGGCGGCTTCAAGTAGTAAATTAATCGCGCCTTTATCTTCTGCCGCACCAAGCGCCCGCGCCGCATTTGCCCGCGCCGCCGGTTCGTCGTCGCTCATCAGTATTACGCGGAGCGCGTCGTTCGCGTTTTTCGCACGGATTCGCGTCAGAGTATTTGCCGCGTCGGTGCGGATTCGCGCGTCGAGATTCGTTAAGAATTTCGCGGTCACAAAATCGCCCTCTTCGGGACGAACGCGCAAAATGGCGGTCAAACCGAGCAAAATCACATCTTTGCTTTGCCGCGCACCGCGATTATTTTCAAATTCGAGATTATCCAAAATCGCTTCGCCCAAATCCTTCGATTTTTCGTCTTTCGGATTTGCCGCTGCGATTTTTCCGGCCGCTTCGCCGGCGCGGGCGCGAACTGCATCGGCGTTTTTCGTGTCGCGCAAGACTTTCAAAATCGCATCCGCCGCTTTTGCCGATTCGATTTCGCCGAGCGCAAACGCCGCCATCGTGCGAACTTCCGTGTCTTTGTCATTTTCCAAAAGCGCAGCGAGCGCAGGAATTGCATTTTCATTACCAATTCTTCCGGCGGCCAGCGCGGCGCGTGTGCGAATTTTCTTATCAATGCTTTTCATTAAACTTTCGAGCGTTTTATCATAACGCCGTTCATCTTCCGCCTTGACGATTTGCACTAAAACATTGGTTTGAATCTGTGCGGAAATATTCAGCGAAAAACTGATTACAAATAAAAAGAAAGCGATTATAAATTTTTTCATTCTTGACCTTTGCGGGAAAGATATTTGAAAGAATTTTAGCCGTTAAAACAATTAAAGCCAAATCGTATTTGGTTGTGTTTTAATAATTTGCCGCCGGATGAAAATTTGGATTTACTTTTGCGCCTTCGCGGCTTTGCGAGAGAATTACTTGTTTCCTGCAAAGCCGCGAAAGTGCAAAGTAAAGAAACTCAGATAATTTGATAGTTTGTTTTAGAATCTATGCAAATAAAAACCGTTTCGGTTTATAATCGAACAAAATCCGGAGCGCTTCAAAAGAAAATCAAATGTTAAAAATTTTACTCGTAATTTCACTTATTTTGAATCTGTTAATTTTGCCGAATGTCGTTTTCGGTCAAACGAAGCAGAAAATTTCGCTGCTTCTTTTTAACGGCAAAGTTTTTACGGCTGATGCCGAATTTTCGGTCGCCGAAGCGGTCGCGGTGGACGGCGAAAAGATTGTCGCCGTCGGCGCGAGTAATGATT
>JBDTZT010000507.1:0-3862 GCA_040005005.1 Actinomycetota bacterium | reverse complement strand
AACGCGAATCGGGCGACGCGGAAGCGATGGTTTTGGACGAAGATTACATTCGCGCGCTCGCTTACGGAATGCCGCCCGCCGCCGGCATCGGCATCGGGATTGATCGCCTTGTGATGCTTTTAACGAACAAACATTCGATCCGCGACGTGATTTTGTTTCCGCATATGCGACCGGAAAAGAATACGCAAGAAGAAGCGGAAACAACTGTCTAGTCAAAAAGCTGTTTTGAAATTGCTTGGAAACTGTTTGAAAAGAAAGATTAAGAAAGAGGACGCTGGATTCGCGGATTAAGCGGATTTCCATTGATCTGCTTAAAAAAATCAGCGAAAATCCGTCAAATCGGCGAAAATCCGCGTTCCATTCCTTAGTTTTCAAACAATTTTTATATTTTGATCAGGGAGTGAAATTCAATGTTACAAAGAAAAGTTTTTTTGACGGTCGTTTTTATTGCAAGTTTTCTGTTCGCGCTGGTCTCTGCTGCGGCGCAAACCGTTAAGTCAGACGCGCTTTATTGGCAGCCCGAACGCTTAAAGCTGAACGGCGTCGGTGAACCTAATCCAAAGGCAAAGGAAGACGATTATAACCAGGTGATGACCGAACCGTTTTATCCGATCGGCTGGTCGGAAGACGGCAAATTCGCCTATTATGTCGAACCCGCCGACGAAGCGTGCGGTTGTTATTACGGAACTTTGGTAATTCAGGATTTGAAAACGGATAAAATTCTCTGGAAAGATAAATATTCGGGCGGTGACAATGAACCGGTCAACGAAAATGAAACGATCAAAGACCACTGGAAGGACAAACAAAAACTGTTTTACGAAAAGCTCGCCGAATACGGCATCAAACAGCAAAAACAGTTCACGCTCAATTATCCTTCGCTCAAATTTGAAAACGATCTGCTGACTCCGAAGCTCGAAATGAACATAAAAACCGACGGCAACTTTTACGTTGATGGCACGGTCAAATTATTGATGATTTCAAAATCGAAAGGCAAGAAAACGATCTACGAGGAGCGCTACAAACCGAAAGACACCAACGGTTTTCGGGGAGCCGAAGTTTCAGGTGTTTTACTGAGTCCTTTTGAAGCGCGGGCTGCCGTAGTGGTCATTGAAGTAAATCGCGGCTACGAAGGTCCGCCGAATGTGGCGTCGATAAATATTGTCGGTTCGACTTTAACGACGGGTTTTCGCTAAAATTGTGATGATTTTAACCGGCAATATTCAATCTGCGGCGTGAGTTTTGACGCGAATTATTTACCAAGAAGCTTTTTGAGAAGTCAAAATTGAAAGATCAGAAAATAGGACGCGGATTTTCGCCGTTTTTTAAGCAGATCAGCGGAAATCCGTTCAATTCGCGGAAATCCGCGTCCCATTTCTCAGTTTTCAAAAAGCTTCTAACAAAAAGGAATTATTATGGAATTTAACGATACAGAATCACAATTGGAAGGAATCCGGGAGATTTTTAATACGGCCCGGACGGAAGACAAATGGAACACGGACGAAGAGATGCTTTACAGCTATTACTTCGTAGATACCGATGTTGAAAAGTTAGAAAAACTCGGCTTGAAACTTGAGACTGACGGCTACGATTTTCTCGACATTTTCGAACTCGGCGACGAAGAAACCGATGAATCAACCGGCGAATATCTTTTGCACATTGATAAAACGGAAATCCATACGCCCGAATCTTTGGCGCAAAGAAACGTCGAATTTCAGCGGCTCGCCGACGAATCCGAAATCGCTTCCTACGACGGCTGGGAATTCGGCGAAGTCGGCGATTATGACGACGAAGAGGAGGAAGAGTAGAAGTGAGAAGTCAGAGAAAGCAAAATGTCTTGCTTGAATTAAATAGTCAAGCAAGACATTTTTTAACTCTCACTTTTTACTTCTCACTTCTCACTTCCAACTTCTTACCTCATTCCGTGCAATCGGCGTATTCGTTGGCTTCGCAGACGAACAGATTCGGCGCGATTTCTTTGGTTTGCTTCCGCACATTGCGCCAGACGACCGAACCGCCGTATTTCTCCTTTGTCCAGCCTAATTTTTGACGATTTTTCCAGACAAATTCATACGCTCCCTTTTCGTCCGCGCCTTTTAAGTGCTGCGCTTCGTGCAAAAGGATCGCGGCGTGTTCGACATCATCCTTCGGATAATTAAAAAAATCGGAGTAAACCGTCATTATCTCGAACGGAAAGTTTGTCGCCGCGTAGGCGTTTTCTTCACGCGTCGAAGCGTTCAGCCAATTATCCGTGCCGCGATACGCCGTCACATATCGAAGCAGCGAAACTTCACTCCCGAAACCTTTATCTTCGAGAATCAAAATCGAACGCTCGATCGTTTTCTTTTCTTCGTACCCAAGCCGCTTCGCCGACACCAGCAAAGAAATATACAAGCCGAACAGCCCGATAAAAATTGCCGCCACAAGGCTGCCGACGCGGATAAAAAGTTTCGATTTGAAAAAAGATTTTTTCGCGTCCGGCTGGTCAAAAGTCGAAACTTCAATTAAATTATGCGCGCACCGCAGACAGTTTTCAGCGGTCGCAAAATTTACGAGTTGGCAGTTTGGACATTTCTTTTTCATTTGCGAAGCGAGCGGCGTTGGCGCGGGCGCCGTCTTATTTAAAAAACGTCCAATCGGGTGCCTTTCCATATTTTTTTAATTGAAAAGAAACGCGAGTTGTTTTTTCGGCATCAAACCCTGCTAGTTGCATAAAACACACAATAAACATAATATTTCCGAATGAGTTTTTTTTTAAGGAGTAAAAAAGTGAAATATACGCACTCCGCAATTTTTCTAATTGCATTTTTATTTTTAACGGGCTTGACGGCTTTCGCGCAGGAAAGCGAACTAAAGGTGGTTGACGAAGTGGTCGCGCAGGTCAACGACGGCGTGATTACGCTTTCGCGGGTCAAACGCGAAATGAACACGGTGATTGAATCGCTGGTGACGGAAGGTAAAACGCGCGAACAGGCAACCGCCGAAGTCGAATCCAAGCAGGGCGAACTGATCGCCAATATCATCAATGAGGAATTGATTTTGCAAAAAGGTAAGGAACTCGGCGTTGAAGCCGACGCCGATGCCTCGGTTAACCAGCGATTTGTTGAAATTATGAAACAACAAAACCTGAAAACTCTCGACTCACTTTACGAAGCGATGCAAAAACAAGGTGTTGATCCGCAGGAATTCCGCGAAAGTATGCGCCGGCAATTTATCAAAGATACTGTATTGCAGCGCGAAGTTGACGGTAAAGTTTACTGGGGCTGGCAGGCGAAAGATATGAAACCCTATTACGAAAAACACAAGGATAAATTTACCAAGCCTGAAATACTGACGCTTTCGGAAATTTTCCTGAGTTTTGCCGGACGTGATGAAAACGCGGTCCGCGACAAGGCCAAATTGCTCCTTTCACAATTGCGCGGCGGTGCCGATTTTGCCAAAACGGCCGTCGAAAACTCCGATCGTCAAGAGGTCAAAGAAACCAAAGGCAGTGTCGGAACAATCACCCTTCCCGAATTAAAACAACTCAGCGAAAAACTTGTCGGACCGATTCAGGCCACCAAAGTCGGCGGCATCTCCGAGCCGGTCGAAATGGTCGAAGGGATCGAGATTTTCCGCGTTGACGACCGCAAAGAAGCCAGCAAGGATGCCTTTTTTGACGAATCGGAAATCCGCAAAGCAATGACTTACGAGGTTGTTCCGCAAGAACGCAAAAAATATCTCGTAACTTTACGCGGCGATGCTTATATCAAAATCAACGACACCTATCGTCCGCTCGTTTCGCCAATTCTCTCGGCGGAAGCCAAACCGGACGAGAAGAAACCGACTAAATAATGTAAAACGGAAAATGGAAAGTGGAAAATGA
>JBDTZT010000506.1:0-3867 GCA_040005005.1 Actinomycetota bacterium | reverse complement strand
AGCGTCTGTCTTGTAAACAGAACGATGCGAGTTCAAATCTCGCCTTCGCCTCCAAGATTTTTATAACGCGAGAATGGAGCAAAGTTGGCTCGGCGGACTCATAACCCGCAAATCGGCAGGTTCGATTCCTGCTCTCGCAACCAAAATTTGACGGGGCATAGTTTAATGGTAAAACAATCGTCTTATAAACGATTTTAGCGGCAGATTACCGCAAGATTACGGGTTCAAATCCTGTTGCCCCGATTTC
Organism: Actinomycetota bacterium; assembly: GCA_040005005.1. Lineage (GTDB taxonomy): Bacteria > Acidobacteriota > Blastocatellia > Pyrinomonadales > Pyrinomonadaceae > JAFDVJ01. The sequence goes on along the minus strand of JBDTZT010000506.1, from coordinate 3,620 downwards.
ACAAATCAACAATCTTACCTAAAACAAACGCGGACGAAAATTTGCGAGGACAAAAGAATGCTGAAATTATCATGCCTTTGTTCGCAACGAACACACTTGTCTTTTGTCCGACGATGCAATTAAACATCCGCGTTTGCCTACCAAATTCGATTTTGGATTTTAGATTATTCTTAAAGTTGAAGTTATAAATAATGGCTCGTAGCTAATTGGGAAGCAACTGATTGTTAATCAGTGATATGCAAGTTCGAATCTTGTCGAGTCAGCCAAATTCTTAAATGGACATTTTAGTATTGATTTAACTCACGAATTCTTACATGAACTTCAGCGTGGCAGTTTGAACACAATAGAATACATTTATTCAACTCTTTTTTATAGATGGCCATGATTTTGAGGCTCGACTAATATTGAAATCTTTTTCGCCTCTTTTAATATGATGAAATTGAAGCGTTCAAGTTCCGCTCTTTCAACCATTTCGATTTTGGATTTTAGATTTACGAATGCGATTTATTTCAATCCAAAATCTAAAATCCAAATTAACTTCGGTCGGTAGCCAAGTCCGGTGAAGGCACTCGCCTTTTAAGCGAGGTATCGTGGGTTCGAATCCCACCCGATCGACCAATTTTTCGCAATGTAGCTCAATGGGAGAGCGCAAGACCGATAATCTTGAGACGAAAGTTCGATTCTTTCTGTTGCGATGCAATTTTCGGCGAATGCCAATGGAACTACATCACTATGGATGACGAGGTCGTCGGTTCGAGTCCGACCGTTCAGCCCAAAACTTTATGCTGGACGTAGCTCAGAAAGGTAGAGCGCGGGAAAGTTGTTTCATTAAAACCTTGTCGCCGTTTTAATCATTGAAGCGAATGCCGAATATGACTACATCTTCAAAATGTTCGCGTCATATTCACAAACTTGTCGCTTCTTTAACTTTTCGGGTGAATGCTGATTTAGACTACATCTCCAAGAACGTGCCTAAGTAAGACGTGATAAATCTTAATTGGTAACTCCAATGCACAAATTGTCTTTTCGATTTTGTCATCCGAAATTATTCATAAACCTTTCCGAAAGGAATGCAAATCTTGTCCAATAGGAGGAAAATATGGCAAACAAAAATATATTTCAAACGGTTCGCGGTTTATTTACGCCGAAAACCGACACCATCAATGAAGCGGGCGGAACGGCTTACAAACTTTCGGCGAAAAACGCACTCGCGCAATATGCGGCGACGGGTTGTTTCTCGCAGACGTTTTACGCCGACGCGAGCGAACAGCTTGATAAAGTGCTCGTCCTCGCAAAAGAACTCGATGCTGAATTCGTCGCGAAAACTGCAGTTTACGCCCGCGAAAAAGGCTTTATGAAAGATATGCCCGCGCTGCTCGTGGCGGTTCTTTCGACTAAAGATAAAGGATTGTTTGAGAAAACATTTCCGCGGGTGATTGATAACGGAAAGATGCTGAGAAATTTTGTGCAAATTATGCGTTCGGGTGCGGTCGGGCGTAAATCCCTCGGTTCGCTTCCGAAAAGATTGGTTCGTGAATGGTTTGAATCACGTCAAGCGGAAACTATTTTCAAACAATCGGTCGGCGCGTCTCCAAGTTTCGCCGATGTTTTGAAAATGGTTCACCCGAAGCCGAAAGATGCTCAACACGAATCGCTTTACGGTTACTTTATCGGCCGTGAAATCAACGCCGATAAACTTCCCGAAATCGTTAAAGCATTTGAGCGTTTCAAATCGGGCGACGTTTTGGAAGTTCCGCAAGTTCCCTTTCAGATGTTGACGGCGCTGCCGATTTCAACAAAAGAATGGACACAGATTGCGCGTAATGCGGCGTGGCAAATGACGCGGATGAATCTCAACACATTCGAGCGTCACGGAGTTTTTGCGGACGCGGAAATGGTTGAACTGATTGCCAATCGTTTGCGCGACCGTGAAGCGATTCTGAGAGCGAAAGTTTTTCCTTATCAATTGCTTTCCGCCTATACGGCGGCTTCGCAAAACAGGGCGATTCCGCGCGCGATCACCGAAGCGTTGCAGGACGCGATGGAAATTGCGACCGAAAACGTGCCGCGCATTAAAGGGAAAGTCTTTATTTTCCCCGACATTTCGGGTTCGATGCGCTCGGCGGTGACGGGTTTCCGTCAAGGCGCGACTTCCGCCGTTCGCTGTTTGGACGTCGCGGCACTGTTCGCAGCGGCGATTCTTCGTAAAAATCCGACGGCGGAAGTAATTCCCTTTTCGGATAATATCGTTGAAGCAAAACTTAACCCGCGTGATTCGGTGATGACAAACGCAAACAAGCTTGCGAGTTTGCCTTCGGGCGGAACGAACTGTTCGGCGCCGCTGCGTCAGCTGAATCGCTATAAAACAAACGCTGACTTGCTGATCTACGTTTCTGATAACGAATCGTGGATGGATTCGATGTATCACGGACGTTTCGGCGGCAGCGGAACTGAAACGATGAACCAATGGAACGAGTTTGCCGCACGCAATAAAAACGCCAAACTCGTCTGCATAGATATTCAACCAAACGCCCACACCCAAGCCAAAGAACGTGCCGACATCCTGAACGTCGGCGGATTCAGCGACCAGGTTTTTAACTTAATTTCCGAATTTGCCAACGGCACGATGAATGCCGAACATTGGATTGGTGTGATCGAAAAGGTTGAAATCTGATGACTATCAGAAGCTCAAATTTTATATTGAGCTTCTGATAATAAAAACTGTAATTTCATTTAAAAGAATATGAAAGAATTCAATATTAATTACCACGTCAGTCCGGCAGTGACAAACCACGAATTGAACGCATTATTTGTTAACGCCTGGGAAAAACATCAAACATGGGATTTTCTTTCTGTCCTGGAGCACAGCCTGCTTTTTGTTTGCGCCCTTCACGAAACGCAATTAATCGGCTTTGTAAATGTTGCATGGGACGGCGCACAACACGCATTTATTCTGGATACGACGGTTCACAGGGATTTTCGACGGCGCGGTATCGGCGTTCAGTTAGTAAAAAACGCGGCGGAAGCATCGAAAAAACGCGGTGTCGAATGGCTGCACGTGGATTTTGAACCACATTTGGAAGATTTCTATAGAAAATGCGGTTTCAGATATACAAACGCCGGACTGATAAATTTAAAAATAAATAATTTTCCATAAAAATGAACCAGGAATTTGCAATTGTCAATAATATGGAAAGTTGAATTAAACTATTTCTTCTTGAAATTAATGTAAGTATTTTTTGGCAAAGGCGATCGTGAGTACAAAGGTGCAAGAAAGTTTCGATACTTTCCCGCCCGGATTTTATATGACGAGCGGAACTTTCGATTAAACTTTGTCGCCAAAACACCTTACAAAGCACGAAACCATCCAAAATTGTCTTGATTCATTCTTCTTAGAAAACAAATTTATTTTGGATGTTTTATTTGGCAAAACTCACATCGCCAACGCGCGGGTCTTTGATGACAACTTCCTTTCGATTAACTTTTTTGAATTTAGGAGAGTTTTTCACCCGATACATTTGCCCGTAAGAAACCATAATTAGTGTTGCGACGGCAAAAAATAAAAAGATGAACAGTGATTTTGCCAATACCGCAACAAATATTCCGAGAATAATTCCCAA
>JBDTZT010000505.1:0-3870 GCA_040005005.1 Actinomycetota bacterium | reverse complement strand
AAGTAATAAGTAAATAAATTTACGCCGTAATAAATTTAAAACGGATTGGTATCAGTTTTTAGTCGAATGTTTCCGCACATCTTTTGCGAGATATTTAAAAACACTCGCCAAGCCGAGCGCGATCGTCAGAAACGCGATTGAAAAAGTGATGAGGTAGAATGCCTCTGCCGAGCGCACGTAAAGCCAGGCCGTGATAAACGCGACCGGCACCAGAACGGGCGGAATCAAGCCCAAAAAATTCGGCACGGATTTCCAATCAACGACGTTATCAATCTTTAGTGATTCAACATCACATTTTGCGCGTTCGGTTTTCATCTTGTAGGTGACAAAAACCGCCGCCGAGACGCCCAAAAGCACGCCTAACGCGAGCGATAAACCGACCCACGGCAGAATTTCGACCAAAAACTCCGCCTGCCGCTTAAATGTTTTGACATTATCGAAATTGACCAGCGTGATCGCGTAAGCCGAAAACAAAAAAGACTCCGAAGCCGCCAGATAGGTAACTCTCTGCGCGATTAAATCGGCTTCATAACGAATCTGCCCGTCAAGCCGCGTCAATCTTTCCTTTAAGAGCGACTGCGCCGCCATTCTATTTTCAATCTGCGCAAGGCGCGCCTCAAATTCCAGTTCCGAAGCCATAAAAATTCTCGCTTCCCGCCTTTTTATTTAATAAGTTCAACCAGCCAATCATTTACTTTGCAGTCAATGACGAGATGGATTCGGTCTTTTTCGCCGTTGTTTTCAACGCGGTGTTTTTGATAGAAATCGAGATACCAGAGTTCGCCCGTTCGCATTTCGATTAATTCATCAGCGAGATAAAATTCAACGCGTTTGTTGGTGATAACGGGAATGTGCAGACGAATGCAGCCGTCTTCAAAACCCATAAAATAATCGCGGTGTTCGAGAATGCGCGCACCTGCGCCGAGCAGCATAAAACGCACGGCTTCGGTTTCGCATTTAATCGCGCCTAAAACTTCGCGGACATATCCGCACCGCGCCAGAATCTCCGTGTCGGCAAAAGCTTCTTTTGAATGCGGGTCGGGATAAATCTGTTTGGTGCATCCGCCGATTGAGCGAAGCGCGGCAACGCTCCAATTTCCGGCGTAATATTGCTGATTGAAATGACGAATCCATTCATCGCCGAGGACTTTTGCCAAATCTTCGCGGAGAAGCGCGCCGTCGAATTGAAAGGGAAGTTTGACGTAGTTTGGCATAATCAAGATTAAGGAATAATTTTACACAAAACTTTGCGCCTTTGCGGGAAAAATCCGTTCGGTATAAAAAAATCGTTGAAAAATTAAACTGAATTTCCCACCAAGCCGCCAAGAAAACCTTTATTTTCTATTTTTGATTCATAAAAGTTAATTTTGGTTTAAGCATCCGCTTGCGAAGCGATTTCGCTTTCGTGAATCTCCTGTTCGTGTTTCTGTTCGTGGCGGAACGAGTAAAGATAGATGACAATAACGATATTGATAAGCAAAATCAGCACGCGGATGATTGTCGGCTTTTGAAAGATTTCGTAAATCTCGATGGGAACATAAATCGAACCCGAAATGATCGCAAACCATTCCGCCAACGCCCGCAAACGCCACAAACCGTAAGCCTCTATGAATCGAACCGCCGCGTAAAGAAGCGAAAGCACAAAGAAAACCTTGATGTTTGAAGGATTGAGTTTCGTCACGGTTTCGACAATGCGGTGCGCGATATGACTTTCGCTGTTGAGATGCAGAATTTCAACCAGATCATCGGCAAAAACGGCGATGTCGCGGTGAATCAGCGACAAAACACCGAATCCGGCAACCAAACCGAGCGTGCCTTTGACGGCTTCAAATATTGCAATGACGTGAACGCCCGTTTTCGAAGGGTGAATCTTTTCTAATGTTTTTTCTATTTCTTTTTCCAAAATATTAACTTATTATCGAGTTTTTTTAGTTTTTTTTAGTCCTAGCTTTGCAGGAGATGTTTTTTGAAGTTCGCCGGTAAAAAAAACATTGCCCGCAAAGCCGCAAAGCCGCAAAGTAAAATCAAAAGATTAAGAATCTTAAAAAACACAATAGTCATTCTAACATTCAATCTTTGTTCGGGTTTATTTATTTTTGACCAAAACGATCGCCAATTCGCCATTGTCGTCCAAAACTTTCGATTCGACCAAATCGCTTTTCGTTAAATAATTTAAATAAACAAGCGGAATCAAGACCAAAACCTGGTTGGCGTTTTCGCGTTTCATTTCATCAACGACTTCCGTGACGCCGTATAAACGTCGTTGTTTGCCTTCGTCGTCACGCACCAATCTGCCCGCGCCGTAAAATTCCGCCGAATGTGAAATCGTATGCATATTTAAGATTTTTTCGTTGGCGTAACCGTTTGAATTTGCCGTGTCAATAAGCTGTTTGACAGTTTCTTCGTGCAATAAATTACTGATAAAAAAATGCGAAACCGTTCCGACGCCGATTAACATCAGCAAAGCGATAATCTGTACAATGATTCGGCGTTTCGCGCTCTTTTGCACAAATCGCCAAACATATTCCGCCGTTAAAATCAGCGCGGCAGGCAGCGCCGGCAAAATATAACCCGGAAGTTTTGAACCCGAAATCGAAAAGAAAACAAGCGGAACGAGAAGCCACGCGGTGGCGAAAGTTAAGAGTTGAGCGTTGACTGTTGAGCGTTTATGATCTTCGCTTTGCGTCTTTGCGTCTTTGCGGGAAATTGTTTTTTTGACTAAATTCCAGATTGCCGCGAGAAAAAACGGCAGCCACGGAATGGTCATCAACGGCAAAACCCAGAAGAAAAAGTAAAACGGCTGCGGATGCTGATATTTGTTTGAGAGGTAACGCTCGAAATGATGATGAATAAAAAATTCGTTCACAAATTTCCAACCGTTCGCCTGATACATCGGCAGATACCAAACGCAAGCGACCGATAAACTCACAAGCGTTCCCCAAAACAGGCTGAAAATAAATATTCTAGGCGGAAACTTTAGGCTTAAAAGATAATAAAACCCGACAATCGCAAAAGGAAAAACGAGGCCGACAAGACCTTTGGCGATCAGCGCAACGCCAATGAAAAAGTAGAAAGCGAATAATCCCGCAAAGGCGCAAAGCGGCGAAGATTTGAAAGACTCTGAGAAATTTTCAGCGTCTGGTTGATTAGTTTCGTCTTTTTCCTTGGCGGCTTTGCGCCTTTGCGGGAAACCATCAAAAATAAAAAAACCGACGAGCGAAGCCGTGATCGGAAAAGTCAGAATAATATCGAAACTCGCGCCGCGTGAAAAAACAATCAAACCGATTGACGAAGCGGCAATCAACGCCAGCCAATAACCGAGTGACGAGTGGTGAGTGGTGAGTGGTGAGTTTAATTCTGATTTCTGACTTCTGACTTCTGACTTCTGACCCAAAATCCACAAACTCAAAATTGTTCCCAAGCCAAAAACGGCAGACCCGAAACGCGCCGCGAATTCCGAAACGCCGAAGATTTTGTAAGAAATTATTTCCAGCCAGTAAAGCAGCGCCGGCTTTTCAAACCAATCGAAACCGCCGAGCGTCGGCGTGACGAAATCGCCGCGCTCAAACATTTCACGCGCCACCTGCGCGTAACGCGGTTCGTCCGGTCCGAGCAGCGGAACACCCAAGCCGATAAAATAAACGGCGACGATGACGAGCCCGAAAATTATCCACACGATATTGGTTTTTGCTTTTTGGCCTTTGGTTTTTGTAATTTCCGGCATCTTTTATGAAAATAAAAGTATCGCTGAAAAAAACGAGACATTCAAATTATGGAAGAAACCCAGAATCCAAAACCCGAAATCCAAAATCTGCGAACCGCCGTCGTCGGAGTCGGCAGCTTAGGACAACATCACGCTCGAAATTATGC
>JBDTZT010000504.1:0-3877 GCA_040005005.1 Actinomycetota bacterium | reverse complement strand
GTCAAGTACTCTATCCAGCTGAGCTACGGGTGCATAAAGGGAATAAATAGACTACAAATCTTACACGTTTGTGTCAAGTCCCAAGTCTCAAGTCCCAAGAATCAAGTGTATAACTTTTAACATTGACTTGGAACTTGAGAGTTTTGAGACTTGCGACTTATTTCGCAAAATAGCCTTGCCGCGTCTTGGAAATCAAGTCTGCGCTGTTAACCTCGATTTTTATGGCCCGCCATTTACCGTCGCGTTTTTCGTTTGAGGATTGATATTCAATCGTGTAAAGCGTCCGCAGTTCGGCGGCGACCGAGGCATAAAGCCGGCCCATTTCTTCGAGGCGATTGATGGCGTTGAGGGTTCCGCCCGTGCGGTCTGCCAAAATCTGTAATCTTGAGCGGGCAGCGTTATACATGGCGACTTGCGTCGGTGTCGGGTCAGCGAGTTTTGACGGGTCGCCGGTCGGAAGTGCAAGCGGATAAATCGTGACGCCCTGCACATCGGCTTTGTTCAAAACGCGATTTAAATTATCGTTGGTTTCGGGTTTAATGGCGGTTAAGATTTCTTTTTCGCTGACTTTTTGCAGAAAATCACGGTCGGTATCGCGCAACGCCGTGTCAACACCGTCGGTCAATACTATAATTGCTTTCCGCCGTTTCCCTTCACCGGCAAGTTTGTTGAGCGCAAAATCCAATGCTTTGTAAAGCTGAGTTTTGCCGCGTCCGTTCGAGACATTGATTGAATTAGCGATGGTTTTGCGGTCGGTCGTAAAATCGTTTCGCAGATTTACTTTGTCGTAAAATTCGATGACGGCAACGCGATCTTCGGGCGCGAGCGCGTCAACAAACCGATACGCCGATTGCCGTATCGTTTCACGAAAACCAAGCGTCGAACCGGACATATCCAAAATCATCACGACTGAAAACGGTGTGACAACCGGCTCAAAACGCTGGATGTTTTGTTTTACGCCGTCTTCAAAGATTGTGAAGTTTTCTTTATTTAAGTCGGTAATCGGTCGCCCTTTGCGGTCAGCAACACCAACATTCAGATGGACGATTGACGAATCAACCGTAATCACATCATCGTCAGTTTGTGCCGAAATGCGCAGGAAACCGAAAAGTAAAAAGGAAACAATTATAAAAAACCGTGAATATTGCATAACAGAATTTTAACTAATCAGACGCTATTTTCCGAAACGTGGTTGCACGACCGATTGTTTCAAAAACTTCTTAACAATAATCGTTTTATGGTTTATAATGCTTTCAACCTGAGAAATCAAGTCGGATGGGTAGTTAAAAATCCTTGTTTGTTTTTCCAATCTAACGAAGATTGAAGAGGTATCCCAGTGTTTTATAAACCGAATTATTGTTGTAATTGCGGAGAAAAGATTGAACGCGTCAATTGGTCTTTCACAACCAGTCGGCGGTTTTGCGATCTTTGTAAAGATGATTTTGTGTGGCAGAGAGTTTTGCCGAAACTTTTTGTCGGATTGATGGCCATTGTCGGAATTTTTGGAATTGGAAGTTATTGGCGAAGCGGTGAAAAACCGTTAAATGTTTCAACCAAACAATTGACGGCAAATTCGCCGGGCGCAAGCAAAAATTCGACGAATCAGCCGGCACCGATAAATACAAATTCAAGCGTTCAACCAGTAACGCCGTCAGGTAATGTTCAGTCAAATAAGCAGTTTGCGCCGCAATCGGCGAATTTGACAACCAAACCGCCGGCCAAACAAACTGAACCGGCACCGCTTTCCGCCGAAGAAACGGTTTACTATTGCGGCGCGATGACCAAAAAGGGAACGCTTTGTTCGCGGCGGGTGAAAGGCGGCGGACGTTGTTGGCAACACAAAGGACAAAATGCGTTGCTTCCGCCGGAAAAATTACTTGCGAGTCAATAATTTTAAATGATGAAAAGTCTTTTTTAGCGAAATTAGATATAATTTTACAGGGTTTTTAAAATATAATCATAAACGACAAACGAATGAAACCTTTAGCACCGAATACTTTATTACAAAACCGTTATTTAATCGTGCATTTAATCGGCAAAGGCGGAATGGGCGAAGTTTATCTGGCGGTTGATCAACGGCTCGGAAGTGCGGTCGCGCTGAAGCGCACACTGCACGCTGATGACGAACAACTCGGCGGCGCATTTGAGCGTGAAGCGCGGACTCTGGCGCGGTTAAGGCATCCAGCGCTGCCGAAAGTCAGCGACCATTTTATCGAAAATGACAATCAATATTTGATTATGGATCATATTTCGGGAGATGATTTGGCAAAACGCCTGAGCGCGACGCAGAAACCGTTTCCGCTCAGCTGGGTTTTGTTTTGGGCTGATCAATTGCTTGATGCGCTGGCTTATCTACATTCGCACGAACCGCCGATTATTCACCGTGACATCAAGCCGCAAAATCTGAAACTGACGGACGAAAACAATATCGTTCTGCTTGATTTCGGTCTTTCGAAAAATTCGACCGGGCAATCAAGTGTCAGCAACACCGGCGGAAGCACCGGAAGCATTGTCGGCTACACGCCGCATTACGCGCCGATGGAACAAATTCGCGGCACCGGAACAAGTCCGCGGAGCGACATCTATTCGCTTTCGGCGACGATTTATCAACTTTTGACGAACCTTGTTCCGCCTGACGCGCTTTCCCGCGCCGATTTTCTTTTAAGCGGAAAACCTGATCCGATTGCGCCGATAAACGAAATCAACAGCGAAATTCCTAAATCAATATCCGAGGTTATCTTGAAGGGAATGTCAATCAGTCAAGATTTACGCTTTGCCGATGCCCGCGAGATGCAGAAAGTTTTGCGCGAAACTTTTGCCAAAATGCAGAGCGATACGTCTGACAAAACCATCGCTTTTAACGTGCAGGACGAACAACCCGCGCCCGTTGGACAATCACCGTTGTACTCCGCGGACAAAACCGAACAATTTTCCGCCCCTGTTTTTGACAATCAAATCGCGCCGAAAGAATTGATGGGAGCGCAGACAATTCCGTTTGGAATGTTGGGAAATACGTCTGACAAAATCTCGGAAACGCCTTCGCAAAACGCCGACAAAACCGAACAGATTCAGGATTTTGACGCGACACTTCGGGTAGATTCCGTGCCGCCCGCTTTTCCCGAACCGCAGAATTTTTCACAAAAGACAGAGATTTTACCGCCGACTGATTCCGCATCGCAGCAGTCTGGCATCAAAACGGAAATGTTCGGCGGCGATTTCGGCGCGGCTGAATATCTCCAAAATAACCAACCCGCGCCGCCGCCGCCGAATTATGCGAAGGAAGATTTTAGTACAAAAATAGAAACTCCAGCGCCGCCGCAAAATTTTACGGGAGACAAAACGCTTTCGCTGATTGAATATGAAAACCAAAACGCCAATTTAGATTTGGCGCAAACCCAGCCGGTTTCGGCATTTGATTCAATTCCACCGGCGGAAAACTTTGGAACGACGGCCGAAACGCGGCTTCCAACGGAAGATTATTCGTCGGGCAATCACCAGTTTTCGCCGCCTGTTCAAGAAAACACGCCCCTTGAGTTTCAATCGCAAACGCCGTCTGTTCAGCCGAAACAAGAGAAAAAGAAATCGAAAGGCTTGATTTTTGCGGTCATCGGCGGGCTTTTCGGTTTACTGATTCTCGCCGCCGGAGCGCTGGGCATCGGTTGGTATTTGATGAATCAGCCGCCGACCGGACCGGACACGGCAAATGTTGCCTCGCCAACGCCGGAGCTGTCGGTTTCGCCTTCACCAACGCCCGACCAAACGCCCGAACAGGCCAATACAAATACAGGCAACACTTCAAATACGCAGGTTGTCACAACCAACACTCCTGATAATTCGGCCATTAATACCGCGCCTTCGCCCGACAAGACAAAACCGG
>JBDTZT010000503.1:0-3887 GCA_040005005.1 Actinomycetota bacterium | reverse complement strand
GCTCACCAGCGATTCGGAATGTTTTTAACATCACGGGAGCGTTTTGATGAAGCGATTATCGAATTTGAACGCGCCCGCGAACTCGACCCGTTATCTTTAATTACAAAGACAATCAGCGGTTATCCGTTTTATTATTCGCGTCAATTTGAAAAAGCGGCGGAGCATTTCGCCGAAGTCATTGCGATGGACGAAAATTATTCGGTGGCACATTTTCGGCTCGGTTTGACCTATGCCCAACTCGGCGAATTTGAAAAGGCAATCATTGAGTTGGAAAAATCAACCAGGCTTTCAGGCGACCGCGATGTTGTTGCCGCGCTCGGCTATGTTCACGGCTTAACAGGAAATTCCGCCGAAGCAAAAATCGCGCTTGACGAGCTAAACGAGCGCGGGAAAAAAGGTTTTGTTTCCGCCTACGATAAAGTCATTGTTTATGCCGGAACAGGTGATGCGGAAAATGCTCTCGACTGGCTCGAAAAGGCTTACGAAGAACGTTCGTATTGGCTGATTTATCTGAAATCAGACCCATCGCTCGATTCTCTGCGGACAAATCCGCGGTTTATTGCTTTACAGGAAAAAATCTTCGCAACAGAAAACGCCGAAACGGTTGAAACATTACGCTCGTTCAACGAAAGTCGGCAAATCGTTTCAGCCGAAAAGCGATTTTTCGGTTGGAATCCGTGGTATTTGGCGGCTTTCGGTTTATTACTCCTCACGGTTTTTGGTTTAACGCAATTTGATTGGCGCGGAAAAAACAATGCGGTGCAAGTTATGCGAACTGCAAATATCTCGTTCAAACGTCTGACACCGGACATTAACGCCGTTGAGCCGACAATTTCGCCCGATGGCAAATATCTGGTTTATGCCCAAAAAGAAGACAATAAAAGCAGTATTTGGCTTAAAGATATTGCGACCGGAAGCGCGAAACAAATTATGCCGCCAATTGCCGAGGGCTACGAAGGAATACAATTTTCGCCCGACGGAAGCCAGATTTATTATGCTACTTCCCGAAAAAACGTGCCAAACCGTGTCATCGCTCGCGTTTCGCTCACGGGCGCTACATCTCAGCAAATAGTCCAAAATGTGATGAGTCCGTTCACCATTTCGCCCGACGGTAAACAGGTTGCTTTCGTGCGCGACCAAAAATTGATAATTGCCAACACGGACGAAAGCGGCGAACGGGTTTTGACCGAACGCGATAATAAAACAAAATGGTTTGAATCGTGGGGTTCGCAGCTTTCGTGGTCGCCCGACGGCAAGACGATTGCGATTTGTGGCGGGCGCATCGAAAACGGGCAAAGACAAGTTGAATTGACCGAAATTTCCGCATCGGACGCGGGCGAACGGCAAATTCCTGTCCCGAACTGGAATTATCTGGACGACGTGCAATGGATTCCTGACCGTTCAGGTTTAATCGTGATTGCCAAAGAAACTTCCGGTTCGCCGCTTCAAATCTGGCGCGTCGCGTATCCGTCGGGCGAAGCGACGCGCATCACGCAGGATTTTCAAGATTATCACTCGGTCAGCATCTCGGCGGATTCGCGGCTGATGATTGCCAATCAGGAAATCGGCAACCGCAACATCTGGACTGCGCCGCTCGCGGATGCAAAACAATCCCGCCAATTGACCTTCGGCACAGCTGCAAACGACGGATACTGGGGCATTTCGCTGATGCCCGACGGGCGCATCGTTTATACCAGTCCGCGCAGCAGCAACTGGGATTTATGGATAATGAACGCCGATGGCTCAAACCAGAAACAATTGACCGCCAACGCCGGAGCGAACGTGCGCCCGTCATCCGCACCCGATGGACGCTACATTTTTTTCAATTCAGACCGCAATTCAACTTCACGCATCTGGCGGATTGATGCGGACGGCGGAAATCCGAAACAATTGACCGACGGCGAAGGTTATCAGGAACGCCCAATTGTCTCACCGGACGGAAAATGGGTTTATTTTACATGGGCAAACGGATTAGAAGGTTCAATCTGGAAAGTTCCGTCAGACGGCGGCGAACCTGTTCGGATCACGGCGTGGGACAATGTTTCGCTTTATTCCGTTTCGCCCGACGGCAAACGGCTTGTTTTTCAGCAATATGATAAAGACTTGCCGAATCCGTGGCAGTTAGGCTTGATGCAGACGGAAACAGGCGAGATTGTGAAAATGTTTGACCAACTGATGGCGGGAAGAATGAGTTGGACAGCTGATTCAAAAACAGTTATTTACATTGAAGCTCAGAAATCCGTAAATCTTTGGCAACAGCCGATTGACGGCGGCACGCCAAAACAATTAACCAATTTCGATACGGAACAACTTCGCAATTTTGACATCTCGGTGGACGGCAAAACGCTCGTTGTGTCGCGCGGCAATTCGTCACACGAGGTGGTTTTAATCGAAAATTTTTAACAAATCGCGTAAAAATACTTGGTTGGCAATAGATTTTGTAGAGGGTAGTTGACATTTTGCATTTATAGCCTTACTTTAGGTTTCAAGTTCTAAATCTAACCTAAAAGTTAACAAACTAAACCGTGAATACAACTATAACCATTCCTGCCCAAACAGCAGGCGAAACGGCAACTGTTTTTGCCGGTGATTATTTGAATAAATTAAGCGGCGAAAAAATTGAACGCGAATGCAAACAGCGTTTAGATGCGGGCGTGAAAACGCTCGTCGTCAATTTCGCCGAAACCGAAATCGTCAACAGTATCGGCGTTTCGATTCTGCTCGGCGTGATTGATGCGGCGCAGAACGCGGGCGCAAAGGTCGTTTTTTCCGATGTTAAGGATGAAACGATTGAGCTTTTTGAGATGCTGGGATTGACGAATCACGTAACTTTAAATAGAACGATTTTTCACCATCAAGACGCGGAGAAGGCAAAATTTTTTAAATGATTTTTCTTTGTGACTTAGTGGTAAATATCTTAAAAAATGGAAAATCAACAAAAACTGGTCCATACCTTCGGCGCGTTGGCGGAACTTGGTTACGAAGTCACGCAAAAGCAGAATTTTCAGGAGATGATACGGACATCGCTTCATCTTCTTCTCGGCAGTTTGGCGATTATGCGCGGCGGTGTGGCGCGTTATTCGCGCTTCGGACACGAACTCAATATGCTCGTCGTGCGCGGACTTGGCGAAGAATTTCCGCTCAGTCTTTCGCTTTGCTATGAAGACGAGCGACAGTTTTTGATCAACGGTTTGGCTCCAATTGCGGTTTCACAGGCGAAAGTTTTGCCGTTTTTTCAGATTTATGACACGAGTTTTGAGAAAAAGCGCATTGATTTGCTCGTGCCTTTAATAATTCATGGTGAAATCGTCGGCGTGATTCTGCTCGGCGAAAAGGCAAACGGCGAACCTTATTCCGATTACGACAAAGACATTATTTGCGCGATGGCGCGGCATATCGGCGTCGGCATCGCGCAACGCAATCTGATGGCGGAACTTGAACGCCGCGTCGAGGAAAACCGCAAACTTTACGACGATTTGCGCCATACTTACAAAGACACGGTTAAAGCATTTGCGACGGCGATTGACTGCAAAGACAAATACACCGAAGGTCATTCGGTCAGAGTCGGAAAATATTCGGAAATTATCGCGCAGGAATTAGGCTGGGAGGAAAACGAGACCGAAGGCGCGGCGGTGGCCGGTTATCTGCACGATGTCGGGAAATTGACGGTTGAGCGAAATATTATCAACGCGCCGTATCGCATCAACGCCAAAGAATCCGCCGAACTCAATAAACATCCGGCAGTCGGTTACGAAATCCTGATGCCGATTCATCATCCATACACGGACGTTCCGCTGGCGGCGAAATATCATCACGAACGCCTCGACGGAAACGGTTATCCAGACGGTTTGATTGATAAAGAAATTCCGTATATCGCCAAAATAGTA
>JBDTZT010000502.1:0-3892 GCA_040005005.1 Actinomycetota bacterium | reverse complement strand
AAACGAGGTCAAAGCGTCGGCACTGCGCGGACGCGGCGGCGCTGGATTCCCGACCGGAATGAAATGGAGTTTCGTGCCGCGCGGCTCGCCAAAAGCCAAATATATCGTCTGCAACGCCGACGAATCAGAGCCGGGAACATTTAAAGACCGATATTTGCTCGAACGCGATCCGCATTCTTTGATCGAAGGAATGTTGATCGGGGCTTTCGCGCTCGGCGTCGAAACCTGCTACATCTATTATCGCGGCGAATACAATTATTTGATTGACATAATGGAAAAAGCCATTGAGGAAGCGCGTGCCGCCAACCTCGTCGGCAAAAACATTTTAGGCTCTGATTTTTCGTGCGAAGTTTATACGCACACCGGCGCGGGCGCATATATCTGCGGCGAAGAAACCGCGCTTTTATCGAGTTTGGAAGGTTTTCGGGGACATCCGCGAATGAAACCGCCGTTTCCGGCGATCGAAGGCGTTTACGCTTGCCCGACAGTTGTCAATAATGTCGAAACTCTGACGGCAATTCCGCAAATCATCGAAATGGGCGGAATTGCGTGGCGCGATTTGGGCACGGAAAAGAGCGGCGGCACGAAACTCTGGTCGGTTTCGGGACACGTGCGTAAACCGGGCGTTTATGAGCTCCCGATGGGCTACAAAGATTTGGAAAAGTTCATTATGGAAGACTGCGGCGGAATGCTGCGCGACGACAAAAAACTGAAGGCGGTGATTCCCGGCGGCTCAAGCGTTTACATTATGAACGCCGAACAGATTATCGGCAAAAATGTTACGCTTGATTATGAAGGACTTGTCGCGGGCGGTTCGATGGTCGGTTCGGGCGGATTTATCGTCATGGACGAAACGGTTGACGTGATGGAATCCACGAAAAACTTAACCGAATTTTACAAACACGAATCGTGCGGCTGGTGTACGCCGTGCCGCGAAGGAACTGACTGGCTCGTGAAAATTTTCAATCGCATATCGACAGGCGGCGGTCGTCCCGAAGACGCGCAGCTGCTGCTCGATATTTGCGACAACATCGAAGGAAAATCGTTTTGTCCGCTTGGCGATGCGGCCGCCTGGCCGATTCAAAGCGCAATCAAACGTTTTCCCGAAGATTTCAAAAAATGGCTTATTAACAAAACTGACGGTAATGAAGTTACCGCCAATGTTTAATAAATTATAAAAGAGGTAAATAATTATGGGTAGAGGTGATAAAAGAACACGGCGCGGAAAGATTTTTGCGGGAAGCTACGGCAAAACCCGTCCGAAATACACAAAGAAAAATGCCACACACACGAAAGAAACCGCGAAAAAAACGGAAGAATAAATTTTAGATTTTTTATTAGTTAAAAATGTCAGAACTTATCAAAGTTAAGATTAACGAACAGGATTTCGAGGTCGAAAAAGGTGCGCGTCTGATTGACGTTTGCCTCGAAAAGGGCTTCGGAATTCCGTCATTTTGTTATTACAAAGACCTCGCTTTGCAGGCTTCCTGCCGGATGTGTCTGGTTCGCATCGAAAAAATGCCGAAACTGCAAACTTCCTGCACGATCACCTGCACGGACGGAATGATTGTCACGACGCAGAGCGAAGAAATCGAAAAAGCACAGCGTTCGATGGGCGAATTTCTGCTGGCAAATCACCCGCTCGATTGTCCGGTTTGCGACCGCGGCGGCGAATGTGAATTGCAGGAAGTCATCTTCGATTGGGGCGATGTCGAAGAACGTTTTACCGAAAAGAAAAACGCGCAGCCCGAAAAATATCTGTCGCCGATTGTCGCCAACGACCCGCAGCGTTGTATTTTGTGCAAACGCTGCACGCGGGTTTGCGACGAATGGATGGGCGAAGATGCGATCGAAGCCGGCAATCGCGGTGTCAATACCGTGATTGGAACTTACGGCGGCTGGCTCAATTGCTCGCAATGCGGAAACTGCATTGAAGTTTGTCCGACCGGAACACTGCTTGACGGAACCTACCGCCACGAAACGCGTCCGTGGGAACTTGAACAAACGATTAGCACGGACGTTTACGGTTCGGACGGAATGCAGATCAGCCTTGGTTCACGCGGCGGACTGGTTCATCGAATTGTTGCCCGCGACCGATATGTCAATGGCTTAAATGGTGAATTTCTCGATGTTAAGGCACGTTTCGGACACGGTTTTATCAATCATGCCGACCGCCTCAAAATTCCATTGATTCGCTATAAAAAAGGCGGAAAACTGATTCCGGCAACGTGGGACGAGGCGATTGCGTTGGTGGCGAATAAATTTAAGGAAAGCGGAAAAGATGTCGGCGTTATCAGTTCCTCACGCTTGACGAATGAAGCGATTTTTACGCTCAAAAGATTTGCCACGGAAGTTGCGGGTTCTGATAATTACGCCGTGACAGATTCATACGATCTGGCTCCGTTTTTTGATAATTTGTCCGCGCCGCTGGCGACGCACAAAGAAATCCGCTACGCCAAAACGATTTTGTTAATCGGCGGCGAACCCGAAGAAGAACAAACTTTTACGGCGAAACAAATCCGGCAAGCCGTTCGCAACAGCGGCGCAAAATTGATTATCGTCAACAGCGTACCGATTCGTCTGGTGGCGCAGGCATCGCAATTTTTACATATCAATCCAAATTCTTACGATGCCTTTGCGTTGGCATTTGCCGCCGCTCTAACCAAAGATTCAGCCAAAAAACTCGGCATCGAAACTTCCGCATTTGACGAAATGCTCAAAACAATCGGCGAAACGGCGGGCGATTTGGTCGTTATGTTCGGCGGCGATCTGTCGCCCGAAGCACAAGCCGTGCTGGCAAATTCGGCCGGCAATTTCGGTTCCGCAGATCGCCGCGTTTTGCTTCATCCGCTGCCGCTTCATAACAATTCGGTCGGCGCCAACGATATGATGGCGGGCAAAAAATCGCTCGCCGAAGTTTTGAAAAACTCGAAAGCGTTGCTGATCGGCGGAAGTTTGCCGGAAACAGACGCAGAACTTCTTGCAAATAAAGATTTTGTTGTCGTGCAGGAACTTTTTGAAACGGCCACGACTGAATATGCCGATGTGGTTTTGCCGGCGGCGAGCTTTGCTGAAATTGACGGAACCTTTACGAACAATATGGGTTTTGTGCAACGTGTCCGGCAAGCAATCGAACCGGTTCATCAGGCAAAATCGGATTGGATTATCACGTCGCTGATTGCGCGTGAAATGGGCGCGGATTTCGGCTATAACCTTTCGGCAACGATGGTTTTTAAGGCAATTGCTGATTCTATTCCGGCTTATGAAGGCTTGCGTTATCCGCATTTGAAAGATGAATCGAAGCCGGTGCAGATCAAACACGCTGTTTTTGCGAAAAAGGATTTGTCGAACCAATTGGACGCGCTGAAATCAAACGTCAAAAAACTTTCGGACGACGCAGTAAAAATCGCGGAAACGCCGCGCGTCGGGCATCGGTTGCATCGTTTGACGACGCTGACAAGCAAAACGGCGCAATTTCATCTGCTTGCACACGGCAATCCGAAGCCGGAAAACTTGCTCGTTTCGCCGCTCGTTCAATTTAGTGCGGACGGAACGCCGCGGGTTGATGAAATGGCTGATGCGGCAAGTGTCGGCATTGGCGATAGAATCAATCTGAAAACCGATTATTAATTTTTAATTAAGTATGACTGACTTTTTAAAAACTGCATTTCCGTTCATTGTTTCCCTGGTTGGAGTCTTGATTGCATTCCAGATGGTGCTGATGATTGTCGCTTACACCGTGCTGGCGGAACGCAAAGTTTTAGGCTGGATTCAGGGACGCATCGGACCAAACCGCGTCGGATTCTGGGGACTTTTGCAGCCTTTCGCCGACCTTTTTAAATTTATCTTCAAAGAAGACCTGGTTCCCGACAAATCAACGAAATTCATCTAT
>JBDTZT010000501.1:0-3902 GCA_040005005.1 Actinomycetota bacterium | reverse complement strand
ACCGGCATTATTGACTAAAATATCGAGTTTGCCGTAAGTTTCTTCGATAAATTTTGCCGCTGATTCGTAAGTTTTTTCGTCGCTGACATCAAGCAAAATAAATTCGGCATCCAGACCTTCTTTCAGTAATTTTGCGGCCGCCTCACGACCGCGCGTTTCATCTCGTGCACCAATCAAAACTTTGATATTTTGTCTGCCAAGTTGGTGTGCCGTTTCAAATCCTAATCCTTTATTCGCGCCCGTAATCAAGGCGATTTTTTTTTCACTCATTGTAACCTTCCCTTCTATTATATCCGCGTTTATTCGCGCCTTTTATGGCTACGCGCTTTTCGCCTTCC
Source organism: Actinomycetota bacterium (assembly GCA_040005005.1). Classification (GTDB taxonomy): domain Bacteria; phylum Acidobacteriota; class Blastocatellia; order Pyrinomonadales; family Pyrinomonadaceae; genus JAFDVJ01. The sequence goes on along the minus strand of JBDTZT010000501.1, from coordinate 3,564 downwards.
GCAAATCAATCGCACGCCCGTATTGCTTCGGCACGTCAACCTCGCCGCCGAGTTCTTTTGCCGCCGTAAACGGAAAATAAGCATCGCGCAAAAATTCGCGGGCAATCAGAATTGCGTCCGACTCGCCGTTTTGCAGAATTTCTTCCGCTTGTTTCGCGTCCGTAATCATTCCCACTGCGCCGGTTGCGATTGAAACCTGTTTGCGAATTTCCGCCGCGAACGACACTTGATAATTCGGCGCAACCGGAATCGAAGCGTTCAAAACATTGCCGCCCGTCGAAACGTCAATCAGATCAATCCCGATTTTTTTCAGTTCTCTGCAAAGCGCAATTGACTGCTCCAAATCCCAACCGCCGTCCGTCCAATCGGTCGCCGAAATTCTGACAAAAACAGGCATACTCTCAGGAACGGTTTGACGCACCTTTTTTGAAGTTTCAACCAAAAATCGCATCCGATTTACCAAACTTCCGCCGTATTCGTCGGTGCGTTTATTCGAAAGCGGCGACAGAAACTCATGAAACAGATAACCGTGCGCGGCGTGAATTTCGATGACTTCAAAGCCTGCTTCAACTGCGCGCCGGGCCGCCGCAACGAAATCATTCGTCGCTTTTTCAATATCTTCCGCTGTCATTTCGCGCGGCAACGGATAATCGTCCGAAAAAGCAATCGCGCTCGGCGCAATCGTTTCCCAACCACCGTCTTTTTCATCAACTTTTTTCCCGCCGTTCCAAGGTTCGCCCGTCGAAGCCTTGCGTCCGGCGTGGGCCAGTTGAATTCCGGCAATCGCGCCCTGAGATTTTATAAATTTCGTGATTCTTCTATACGCTTCGCGGTGCGCGTCCGACCAAATGCCGGCGTCCGACGGCGAAATTCGGCCTTCGGGTGAAACCGCCGTCGCTTCCTGAATAACGAGTCCCGCGCCGCCGACCGCACGGCTTCCGAGATGCACGAGATGCCAATCCGTCGGCATTCCATTTTCGCTCGAATACTGGCACATCGGCGAAACCCAAATACGATTGCGAAATTCGATTTCTCTCAACTTATATTTTTCAAATAATTTGCTCATAACTTCCCTTTTGTTCGATTGATCTTCAGTTTACGGCTGCAAAATAATTTTTCCACGGGTTTTCCCCGATTCGCTTAGTTCGTGCGCTTTTTTGATTTCCGCGAGCGGCAAAACCGTTTCGATGTGCGCTTTAACTTTTCCTGCTTCGACGAGTTTGGCGATTTCTGCAAGAATTTCTCCATTCGGATTTGATTGAATCATTTCCGCCTTGACGCCGAACTGTTCGATTAATTCCGCTGACGGCGGTGCGACTGTCGAAACCAAAAAACCGCCTTTTTTCAAAGTTTGAAACGAATGCTCCTGAGTTTCGCCGCCGATGGTATCTAAAACAACATCAACATCTTTCGCGACCGTCTCAAATTTCGTTTTCGTGTAATCAATAAATTCGTCCGCGCCCAAACTTTTGACGAATTCCTCGTTTTTGCCCGAAGAAGTAGCAAAAACATACGCGCCTTTCGCCTTGGCAAGTTGCACCGCCATCGAACCGACTCCGCCCGATGCGGCGTGAATCAGGATTTTTTGCCCGCTTTGCAAATTTGCCGTCGTAAAAATCGCCAGCCACGATGTCAACGCGCCAACCGGAATCGCCGCCGCGTGTGCAAAATCAATGCTGTTTGGTTTTTGCGCAATTTCCGATTCTTTGGCAATTACATATTCGGCATAACCACCGCCGCGCATCATATTGACGTTCCCGAAAACTTCATCGCCTGCCTTGATTTTTTTCACGTCTGCGCCCACTTCTTCAACCGTTCCCGAAATTTCGGTTCCTAAAATTATCGGAAGTTTCAATCCGAACATTTTGCCCAAACCGTTACGGATTTTCCATTCAACCGGATTGACGCCGATATTGTGAACTTTAATCAAAATGTCGTCCGCTTGCGGCGCAGGTTTTTCCGCGTCTTCATAACTTAAAACGTCAGCGCCGCCATATTCCTTTAAAACAACTGCTTTCATATTTTCCCCTTTGTTCAATTTACCTGTTTCATCCATTCGACACAGCCAACCAAATGCCGCCGCATTTCCGTTCTTGGAAGGCTCGCAATCCGTCCGTGTCCGGGCAAAACCCATTCAAAATCGTAATCAGCTAATCGCTCCATCGAGCGAATTTGTTCTATCCATGAATACCAGCAAGCGCGCCGAAAAGCGATCAAAGTTTCTCTTTTCGGCGACCACGCGAGATGATCGCCGGTGAATAAAAACCTGTTTTTGTAAAGTAACACTTGCGAACCGCGGGTATGTCCGGCAACCGGAATTATTATCAATTCATCATCAATTCTGACCGCCGTTTCGCCCTCGATGATGTTTTCGAGCCCCAATCCTTTGGCGCCGTCGTCAGCGTGCATAATTCGTTTTGCGCCAAATTTTTCGGCAAAACGCTGATGGTCGGCGATGTCGTCGCGGTGCGATAAAAACATCTGCGAAACGCCGCCGAGCGCTTCGATTTTTTTGACCAGCGGCGCGGAAAATCGCGGCGAATCAACCAAAATATTTCCGCCTGCGCGCACTATCAAATAGCTCCACGCGCCGAAACTTTTTTCAGAATTAAAACCGCAATAATAAATATTTTCGGTCAGCTGAAACGGAAAAGCGTCAACCGCATTTCTCGCGTCCGCTTTTTCGGCGGAACCGATCGAACCTGTCGGGCAAGCGACGATCGCCATCCGTGCGCGGCGTTTTTCTTCCGCGTCCTGCGGCTGATGTAAAACGCTCGACTGTCCGCCGTGATCGCGGAAAGTTTTCGGGGCCAGCTGGCGGCAAGTGTCGCAATCAATACAGGTCGAATCAACAAAAAACGAACCTGCCGCATTTTCCGCCAAACGTAATTTCGGGTTTGCCATAAAACCTCAAGCCTTTTCTTTTCCGAAAATTAGGTCATCTGTTTCCAATTTTCGCCGCCGACTTCGCGCCAACGATCGCGAATCGCTTCAAATTCTTCATCGGGCAATCTTCCTTCGGCAACAAAACGCGCATTTTCCTGCCAGCGATTCGGCTTGGTCGTACCGACAATCATCGTGTCAATTCCTGAAATCGAAAGCGTGAACCTCAAGGCAGTGGCCGTCGCTTCTTCCAGAGATTTGTCCAAAAACCCGAACTTCAATTTCTGAATTCGGTTCCAATATTCGTGATGATACGAATCCGGCGGCAATTCTTTATGGCGCCAGACGGCATTGGCAATCGGGCGTTTGGCAATAATTCCCAAACCTTTTTCCGTGGCGCGTTTGAGATTGCCGTCAATCGGCGATTGGTCGGCAATTGATACGGAAGTTTGCAAACTGTCGAAAACGTCCAGTTCAATCGCTGCCAGTACGTCTTCGTTGTCGCCCGAATAGCCGATGTAGCGCGTATAGCCTTTTTCCTGCGCTTTCAATAAACCTTCAATGGCTTCGCCGCGATTCAGGATTTCCGCCGAACAACTGTGCAGCTGCGCTAAATCGAGATGATCGGTTTTAAGTGCGCGTAAACTGTTTTCAATCGTTTCGAGAATTCCTTTTTTCGAC
>JBDTZT010000500.1:0-3904 GCA_040005005.1 Actinomycetota bacterium | reverse complement strand
GACGTTATCGTTATAGCCGACGTAAAACGCCGTTCCCGGATTCGGATTCCAGCCAAACAAAAATTGTCCGCTGACGTTGCGTTGCAGAGTATCGTAATCAACCCGCAGACGCGTGTAAACAAACCGTGAAAACTGATACGTCGAACGCATTGAAAAGATGTTCGTATCAAACGCGACCTCGCCGTTATCGTTGCGTTTCAGGCGGCTTTTGGTGTAATCGAGGGAAAATCGAAGCGGGTCAATCGGTTTGTATTCAAAACCGATTTGCGCGTCAAATTGCCGACCTGAACCGGGGTCGAGTCCGGGTTCCGGCGGCGCATTCGGCGGTGCATTGTTTATTGGGTCAGCTTGATAGATTGCTAAAAGCCGTAGATATTCCCGATATTCGGGACTGCTCAAGTAAGTTTTGTAAGCCGGACTCGTCCGCAAAAAACGTCCGCCGCCGCCGAAATCATAATCGAAGGCATTAAAAACTGAACCGACAAATCCGTAGGCACTCAATCGTTTGCTGAATGTTTTATTAATGTTGAAACTGAAATAAGGTTGATTTGCCGTTCGTTCAGCGGCACCGAAAAATGCGCCTTGCCGGGCGATTGCCGAATTGCGTTTGGCACCAAATTCTTCTTCATATATATGCTCGCGCATTATTCCGGTTTCGAAATAAAGAAAAGTATTGCCCTGAAGCTGCGCATTAATATTTGCGCCGGCGAAGCCGCCCTGAAAACGTCCTTTCCAATCATAAGTGTAGCGGGCGAATTGATTACTGTTAAGCTGAATTATTTTGGCTTTCGGGTTGGATTTGGTGCTGAAGCGCGTGGCGCCGAAAACGGTATTCGTATTTGTGCGCCGCGTAAACCCCGAATCGGCGCGGTAATTGCTTGAGCGTCCCGAGGCTTCAATAAAATAGCCGAATTTTTCTTTTGTATAATCCAGACTCCAGTAATAACCGATACCGTTTCCGGTTTTATAAGCCACCTTGTCCAAATTGGGACTGTAAAAGTTTTTACGGGAATGCGTGCCCAAAACCTGAAACGTCATTACCGTGCTTTTGTCGAGCTTGAATGTTCCGTCAAATCCGCCGACAAAGTTTCGATTTTTCGGAAAAATCCGCGCCGTGCCGAAAAATCCGATATTGTTGTTTTTGCCAAAATCGCGTTTGACCCGAAGCACGCTGAAAAATGCGTTTTTATCAACAAATTCTTCGATTCCGCAACGGCGAAACGGACTTCCGGACGGATCTGTAAGTCGTTGTTGTTGGCAAATTGAAAGATTCGTTCGCTCGTCTTCCGAATAATTTCCCGGCGCGTTGTCGGATGCCGCCAGAAATCCGAACGATGTTTTGTTGATTTTTCCCGTCAATTTTGCGGCAAAATCAGGATCAATGATTGTTCGTGAATAAAACGGCTGGAGGGGCGAATCGAAAATTTCCTTGCCTTCGAGGAAAAATGGACGTTTTTCCCGAAAGAAGATCGGGAAACGCTGATTTGCCAAGACGACCGGCGCGTCGGCTTCAATCTCGGCATAATCGGGATTGACCGCCGCATCGAGCGTCACATTCGGCGTAATCGTGTATTTAAGATTCACGCCGATATCTTTTTTAATCGGGTCGTTGACAAATTTTCCCGGGTCTTGAATTCCGTTCGGATTAAAAATCGGGTCATAGCGACCGATCGGATTATCAAATCCCGCATTCGGAATCGTGGTTTTGCGGCTTCCGGTTTCCGAAATTGTCACGCTCGGAACGATTTCCAATGTTCGCTCAAATTTTACATCATCAAGTCCGGTGATCTTGCCGTGTTTGATTAAAAACCCCGAAACATTGCGGTCATCGGGCAGCCATTGATCAAATTCGTCGTTAAGACGGTCAATATTGCGGGCGACGTTAAAACCCCACATTTTGCCTTTGCCCGCCGCGTAACGCAGAGATTTGAACGGAATTTTGACTTCCACCGACCAACCCCAATCTTCAATCACGCCTTTCGATTCCATGACGATGTCAACCGAAAAATCCGCGCCTTGTCCTTCGGTGTAAATTCCGTCCTGCTGAATTCCCAACGGATTGAAACCAATCACGTAAGCGCGGCGCTGGTCGTTGTAAGTGTCGAGCCACATCCGCACATTATCTTCACCAAAAACCTCGTCGCGCTTGGCGATCGTCGCCCGAATTTTGTCCTTGTCGTCCCAGCATTTAAAGGCAATGTAAAGATTTTTTTCGTCATACATCACATACGCTTCGGTCGGTTTTGAGGCAGTCGTGTTGTCGCCCGGATAGGTTTGATAAAAATCCTTGAAAACGGCGGCATTTTTCCAGGAGTCTTCGTCAGGTTTGCCGTCAATCGTCGGCGGCGTTCCAATTTTCGGAATTTTTATGGGAGCCAGTTTTTCGGCCGGAGCAATTACTTTTGATTTGTTTGTCGAATTCGTATCTTTTGGTTTTTCAGGTTCTTTCGTATCTACTATATTTGCTGCTTGTGCCGGTATATAAATCGTAAAAAATAAAACCGCTAAAAATGCATACAGGGCTTTCATACTTCACCTCTTTTTTTATGAATAGAAAATATATTATTGGGAATGATAAAAGTAAAATAAATGATTTTCTCCTGACTAAAACGCCGGTTCGGTCAAAAGGTTTCAAAAAATTATACGGAAAAAACTTTTTATTATGATTTATTGAATTTGAAATTATTTGACAAAAAATTAACCGTAAACTCTGAATTATCAGCGCAATTCCAAAGCATTTGGGCGGATTTTTTTCAGAGTTTAGGGTAAATCGGCGGCGAGTTTTGCTCCAACTAGAGACCGGCTTTCAAATCGCTGATACTCCGAATAAAAATCTCTCCGTCAGTAACATTAAAATTGTAGTTGGCACTACCGTTTCCGATTCGCCAAACCGATGATTCGTCAGAAATATCAACCGTTTTAATTTTTGACGGGGCAATTCCGTCAAGGCAAACTGATTTAGTATTTGCTCTGATAATTGCCGAAGCGTCATCGGGTAAAGTCAAAATGATCTTGCCGTCGCCGGTGGTCGTCGCCGTAATTTTTTGAAAATTGCCTTCGAGACTCATATCCCCGTCCGCCGTTTGCGATTCGATTTCGCCGGTGAAACCGATCACGCGAATTCGGCCGTCGGTCGAAGCAATGCGGAGTTTTCCGTCAACATCGCGGACATTGATTGATTCATCGACGCCTTTTAAATCAATGTCGCCCGAAACATTTTCCAAGCGGATTTCGCGGTCGGTGCGAATCCGCAGATTCGACTTTTTTGGCACAAACACCTCCACCCGAACGCGGTCAGCCTCATTAAAAAACTCTCTGTCGTCGGAATCCTTTCCGCCGTTGACGATGATTTTCACCTCAGAATCAGAATGGTCGGCGGTGAATTCAAGCGGTTTTTGGGTCCGTCTTTTCGAGATTCGGGTAATGAAATATTGAACTTCCTGGCGGTCCCAGCCGCGCACACTAACGGCACAATTTTTTGCGTCAATCGTAACTTTCGGAGTTCCTTTAACGGTGAAGGTTTCATCTTTTTTTTCAATCACGGGTGAACCGGGGAAAAAGTTGGCTTCCGCCACTCGCGCCATTGCTTCCTTCTGGATTTTTAAGCCTTCGTCAATTTTTGCCTGAATCGCTTCGGTGTTTATTTTGACAAGCTCAGGTTTGATCTTTTCCATCTCCTTTTGAGCTTGTTCCATATCTTTTTGAGAGTTTTTCATCGCAATTGCCACTTCTTTTTGTGAAGATTTCACGGATTTATTGATTTCCTTGTTTATTTTATTAACATTCACGGAGGTGTCGTCATCTTTATCTTCATCGTCATCCCGATCTTCTTCGTCGTCATCTTTACTTTTTTGAGGCAGCAGATTGGTTGAAGGGCTGACGTTTTTGCCGTCGTTTTTGCGTT
>JBDTZT010000499.1:0-3908 GCA_040005005.1 Actinomycetota bacterium | reverse complement strand
TTTTGCGCTGATGATCGTCGGCGGCAGTCGGCAGCGGAATCATAATCGCGGCTTTCCCCGCCGCCGAAAGTTCCGCGCAAGTCGTTGCGCCGGCGCGGCAAATCACCAAATCGGCTTTTGCAAATTCGTCAACCATATTTGAAATATACGGTCGAACATCTGCCGTCTGCCAATCGGCGCGGGTGTAAATTTCCTTCAATTTTTCAAAATCAAACTCGCCCGTCTGATGCGTTACCTGTAACCTATTTTTCGGCAAACTTTCTAAAGCCTCGCCCATCGCGTTATTGATCGCCCGTGCGCCCTGCGAACCGCCGAAAATCAGCAGATTCACTTTTTCGCCGCGCTCCTTTGGCTGAATGTCAAAAAACTCTTGACGAACCGGATTGCCCGTCACGATTCCCTTTTGACCGAAAAAAGGCAGCGCTTCTTCAAATGTCAGAGCCGCTTTCGTGACAAACGGCGCTAAGCGTCGGTTTGTAAAACCCGGCAGCGCGTTTGAATCCATCACGAGCGTCGGAACGCGCATCAAACTCGCCGTTAAAAGCACCGGTCCCGAAACATAGCCGCCTGCTCCGATCACGACATCAGGCTTAAAATCTTTGATAAGGCGCCGTGCTTCCAGAAAACTTTGCGGCAAGATCAGCAAACCTTTGAGTTTGCCGACAAATCCGACATTTTTGAGTCCCGCACTTTTTATCAAAGAAAGTTGAAAGCCGTTATCGGGGACAATTTTTGTTTCAAGTCCGCGCGCCGTGCCGACAAACAAAACTTCCGAGGTCTCATCGCGCCGCATAATTTCTTTGGCGACGGCGATTCCCGGATAAATATGTCCGCCCGTTCCGCCGGCGGCAATCAAAACTTTCATAAAGCAAAATTACTTATCATTTATGACTTTCATTTCTTCAAAAATCACGTCCAAAATTCCGTAGGCATTGAAACAAAATTTGTAATGTTTATATTTATCAATGATTCCAATTGTTCCAATTTTCCTGTATTTCCCCAGCCAATCTGAATCTTTAACTTCATAAACACAATCATCGCGTAACTCTTGATGTTCAACTTCTTCCTGATTCCAGCTAAAGGCAACGACTTCGGAAAACTCGACTCGCCAAACTTGCTCTCGCCAATCGAAAAACTTTAGCCAAAGCGTTGAACCGTTAAAGAAAAATGTTTCGATATTTTCTGCATCGGCGGTTGAAAACCCTAAGTTTTTTATGACGAGTTTTTCCGACATGATTTTTCAATTCATTGCAAATCTTTTCGATTTGGTTTTCTTTTTGCGCCGCACAAAATTATTTGTTTCGACGCTCGTTTCTTCCATCGAAACAAAACCCGCGTATTGCGAAATATTCAGCAAAATTCCGACGGCAAACAGCGTGATGACGATTGATGAACCGCCGTAGGAAATAAACGGCAGCGGAATTCCCTTTGCGGGCAGAATCGAAATCACGACCGAGATATTAAAAAGCGCCTGGACGATCAAACCCGTGATCAGACCGATGCCGAGCAGCATTCCGAAACGGTCGGGCGCGAGCAGCGCCGCGCGGGTTCCGCGCCACAGAAGAAGTCCGAAGGCAATGACGACCGCCAAAGTTCCGATCAATCCCAATTCTTCGCCGACGACCGCAAAAATAAAATCCGAATAAGGATACGGCAAGTAGAAAAGTTTCTGCTGACCTTTCGCAAAACCTTCGCCCAAAACGCCGCCCGAACCGATGGCGTAAAGCGATTGGCAAACCTGATAACCCGCGCCCGCCGCGTTTTCCTGCGCACACGGATCGAAAAATGCGATCAGCCGCGCCACCCGCCACGGCGCAAAAACCAACGCGCCGACGCCGCCGATAAGCATTACCGCGCCGACTGAGGCGAGATGCACAATGCGCGCTCCGGCGGCAAAATAGACGCTCACGAAAATCGCGCAGAGCACAATCGTCGTGCCTAAATCGGGTTCGAGAAAAATCAATCCGCCAATAAAAGCCAGCACTGCGAGACACGGCAAAACCGTTTCCTTGAGTTCACCGACCGCTTTTTCTTTAATTGTCAAAAACCACGCTAAAAACACCGGCAGAACGATTTTGGCGACCTCCGAAGGCTGAAAGGAAAACCCCGGAAAGCGAATCCAACGGTGTGCGCCGTTAATCGCCGGAAACCCGTAAACCAAAATCAAAAGTAATGAAGTTACGCCCAAAATTCCGAAAACAACATATCTGTTTTGGTAAAATTTATAATCAACCTTGCTCGCCACATACATCACGATCAGCCCGAAAATCGTAAAGCCGAATTGTTTAAAGAAATACTGAAACTGCGTTGCGCCGTCCGCGTTATTCGCCGTTTCCCGAAGCGAAATCATCGCCGACGCAGAATAGACCATCACCGCGCCAAACAGCGCGAGGCTCGCGGCAATTGCGAATAAAAACCAATCTATGCGAAGTTTTTTTGCCATTCTTTATTAAACTAAACTCCTTTGACTTTGGACTTTAGACTATGGACTCCGGACTTAAATTCGTTTCCGCGCTCTTCAAATGAGCGAAACATATCGAAACTTGAACACGCCGGCGCGAGCAAAACCGAATCGCCTTTTTCGGCCGCTTCAAAACTTTTTCGGACAGCATCTGCCATCGAATCAGCGCGAATAATTTCCGCGTAGCTTTTTAATTGCGATTCGATGTTGTCGGCATCTTCACCGATCAACACCAGACGGCGAACTGTTTTCTCAATCAGCGGCACAAGCGGCGCGTAGGGCGCGTTTTTTCCGCGTCCGCCTAAAATTAAAATCGTTTTTCCCGCTTCTTCGCTCAATGCTTCCAAGGCTTTGAGGGTCGCGTCAACGCTTGTTGCTTTCGAGTCGTTGTAAAATTTCACGCCTTCGATTTCCGCGACAAATTCGATGCGATGTTCGACGCCTTTAAAGTTCCGAACAGTTTCGCGCATCGAATCGGGCGCCGCGCCGCACGCAAGTCCGGCGGCAAACGCGGCAAGCACATTTTCGACATTATGCAGACCGCGGACAAAAATCTCGTCGCGGGTCGTCAAAATTTTCTCTTTGCCGCCGCTTCGCGAAATCAAATCCCGACCGCGCAAGAACAAACCTTCGTCGAGTTCCTTTTTGACGCTAAACAGCGAAACGTGCGCCTTCAGTCCGCTTGCCCAACTCTTTGTTACTTCGTCATCGGCATTCAAAATCGCGATATCTTCCGCCGTTTGATTCATAAACAGACGATGTTTCGCGGCGGCGTATTCCGAGAAAAAATCGTATCTGTCCAGATGATTCGGCGTCACGTTGGTCGCAATCGCAATATTCGGACGAAATTCTTTGATGGTTTCAAGCTGAAAGCTCGAAAGCTCGACGACCGTCCAGCCGTTTTCGGTTGAATTTTGCGTTAAATCCAGTAGCGGCGTGCCGATATTTCCGCCGACCTGCGTTTCGATTCCCGAATTTCGCAAAAGTTCGCCCACCAAAGTTGTCGTCGTCGTCTTGCCGTTCGAGCCGGTAATCCCGACGATTCCGCCTTTCAAAAACCGGTAAGCGAGTTCGACTTCGCCGATCACTTCGCCGTCTTTGCGGTCAACATAACGCGCCGGGATCGAATTTGTCGGCACGCCCGGGCTGATGATAACCAAATCAATCTGATCGAGCAGCCACGAAGGAAGATTGCCGTCAATCAAGCCGATATTGAACCTTTCCTTGAGCGAACGGGCTTCGTCCGACCAGCTTTCAAGCGGCTTTTTGTCGTGTAGCGCGACCGTTCCGCCGCGCTGTGCGACAAATTTGGCAGAAGCAATACCGGATTTTCCCGCTCCCAGGACTAAAGTTTTTCTTCCTTCTAAAAGCATTTAGTTTTTGGTTTTTAGTTTTTGGTTTTTAGCGAAAACTAAAGACCAAAAACTAAAAACTCTTACCGAAGTTT
>JBDTZT010000498.1:0-3919 GCA_040005005.1 Actinomycetota bacterium | reverse complement strand
AACGCGGCAATCTGGTTTGATTACGACCGCGACGGACTGCTCGACATTTTTCTCGCCGGGTATTTTCCCGAAAATTTGAATTTATGGAATTTGCCGGATACGCGTATGATGCCCGAAAGTTTTGAATACGCGAAAAACGGCGGGCGCAAATATCTTTTTCATAATCTGGGCGGCGGAAAATTTGAAGAAGTTTCGGAAAAGCTCGGAATCAAATCGAATCGCTGGACATTAGCGCTCGGCGCGGCGGATTTCAATGACGACGGTTTTCCCGATCTGTTCATCGCCAATGATTACGGTGTTTCAGAATTATTTCTGAGCGATAAGGGCAAAAAATTTATTGGGGCGGGCGAAAAAACCGGAGTCGGTTTCGCGCCGAAAAGCGGAATGAACGTGAGCTTCGGCGATGTTTTGAATCAAGGCAAATTGGCGATTTACGTTTCAAATATTTCCGAAGAAGGAATTCTCCTGCAAGGCAATAATCTGTGGATGCCGCGCCCCGGCGCGAGCGGCGAAAATCTCAAATACGACAATCAGGCAAGCAGTTTCGGTGTTGAAAACGGCGGCTGGAGTTGGGGAACGCAATTCGGCGATCTGAACAACGACGGAAACCTCGATTTATTTTTGACGAACGGTTATATTTCCGCCGAAAAAGCGACGAATTACTGGTATGATTATTCAAAAATCACGGTCGGAAACAACACGATTATCGGTGATGCGGCAAATTGGGCGGCGATGAACGGGCGCAGTTTAGCCGGATTTCAGCCGAAAAAAGTTTGGTTAAACGACGGCGCGGGAAAATATAACGATGTTGCTTTTGCGGTCGGTGTGACGGAAACCTTCGACGGTCGCGCCGTGGCAGTCGCTGATCTTTGGAATCGCGGCGTTCTGGACGTGATCGTCGCCAATCAAAACGCGCCGGTTTTAATTTATAAAAACACGGTTGCGCCCGCAAACAACTGGATAGATTTTGATTTGGAAGGCACGATAAGCAACAAAAGCGCCATCGGAACCGCAGTAAAAGTTTTCTGGAACGGACAAGTGCAGAAGCAGGAAGTTTCGGGCGGAATCGGGTTTTGTTCGCAAAATCAAAGACGCTTACATTTCGGCGTAGGTAAAAACGCAAATATCGAAAAAGTTGAAATTCGCTGGACTTCGGGTAAAATACAAGTTATTGAAAATCCTGAATTAAACAAGATTCATAAAATTAAAGAAACCTATTAAATACTGTGTTTTTTGAGTTTTTTTTATAGTCTTATCTTAGCGGCTTGGCGGCTTGGCGGGAAATATATTCTTTATTGTCGGGTAAATTCAAAATAAATTTCCCGCCAAGCCACAAAGGTGCAAAGAAATCAAAGTATTTAGAAACTTAAAAAATACAGTAAAAAAGTTTGAATCTCCGAACAAATTGTATGCGCGCAAATGTCGTCGAAATCAATCCGCCGCCGGCACAGATCGAAGTCGAGAAAATCTTCGGGATTGATGCGCGATTTATCGCACCGATTCTGATCACGCTGATCTTGCTGGTCGGGCAAATTTCCTACGGCATTTTGGAAAGCTATCCGCAAACGCTGACGGCGATTGTCGTTTCGATCTTTTTTGAAATTGCTTTATCGAAAATCACAACCGGAAAATTTCCGCATCTGGCGAGCGCGTATATTTCGGGTATCAGCGTCGGAATTCTGCTTCGTTCGCCCGAATACTGGACGTTTGCGCTCTGTGCGGCGATTTCGATAACTTCCAAATATGTGATCCGCGTGAAAGGCCGGCACCTCTGGAATCCGTCAAATTTCGGCGTCAGTTTTATGCTTTTCGTCGCGCCGTTTGCCGTCGCCAGTCTTTCGATTCAATGGGGCAACAATCTTTATGCGATGATGGTCATCTGGCTGCTCGGTTCGGTGATTATTTATCGGCTGAAACGCTTTCACATCACGATCACATACGTTTTAAGTTTTCTCTTTTTCGGTTTTTTGCGCTCGTTTTTGACCGGGCATCCGTTTCTGGCAGAAGCTGCGCCGATTACCGGCGCAATGTATCAACTCTTTATTTTCTTTATGATTACCGACCCGAAAACGACTGTTCGTTCATCGAAAGGCGCACAGATTTTCGTCGCCTTGATGGTCGCCCTCGTCGAATCGCTTTTGCGTCTGACGGAAAATGTTCACGCGCCGTATTTCGCTTTATTCATTGTCGGACCGATCGCCAATCTGATTGACATCTGGTGGATTTCGCGCAAAACGAATCCGGCCGCGACAATTGCAAATTAAAAGGACGAGTTCTTATAAGAAAAACTCGTCCTGCTAATCAATTTTTTAATTCTTTCTACTTTTGAACATCGTATGAAATCTTCGTGGCGGTTTGATTTTGCGAATCGAGAACAACGTTAAATTTAATTTTGCGCCATTCAAAATCACCGATCCTGACTTCCCCGACGCCTTCGTAACCGGTTTCGTTCGACGTCAGTTTTTTAGTTTCAAAATTATCAATAGCAATCACAATATTTGTCGTTTTGTATTCTTTGCTGATTTGCGTCATCAGTTGCTTCATTAAATTGTCTTCCGCCAAGCCAGGCGCAAATTCCGGTGCCGTTTCGACAAATTTGTAGGTGACATCTTCAACCTTCTGATTATTAACGTTCACTTTCGCCGTAAATTCAATCGGCAATTCGGTTTTGTCGTCTTTGACGACGGCTAAAGCCTTGCCGTCAAAAGCAATTTGGTTCTTCAAAGTTTCGTTGTTTTGGACATCGCCGATTTTTACTTCGACCGTTTTATCGGCAAGATCAACGCGCAATTTTTCGGTCAATTTTTGAATGATAGAATTTTTATAGCGGTCAATGCGAAGATTTGCATTTATTGAATCGTTCGGCTTTGCCTGAACTGAAAACACCGCCAATGCCATCAAACTAAGAATTAAAATATTAATTTTTCTGAAACCGGATTGATTTTTCATAACTTCAAAACCTCACGGCGTTAAGTTGGCAAGACTTATGCCACAAAGCTAAATATTCACTTAAACTAATCTTTTATAACAACTTAACTGATAGAATTTTAGTCTTGCAAACAACTCGTTTATTGAAAGTTTTGCCGGACGCATCAAAATCAATCACGCGATTTGTCCTTTATTCAACCGGAAGCCGGTTTTACTTTTTGAAATTCCCCTGAAAAATGAGAAAATCGCTCCTTATGAAAAAACTCCTGTTTTTTATTTTTTTAATGTTGTTTTCTTTTAATGCTTTTGCACAGAAAACTCCATTATTCAAGCAATACGCCTCAAAAGTAGAAAAAGTTAAAGTCCAAAAGGTTAACTTTGCAAGCCACAAAAGAGCGAAAACCTTTCGCACGAATCTTTCCAACGCTTTAAAGGAAGGCGTCAATTTTGCCGGACATTTCATTCTGGCAACTTGGGGCTGCGGCACGAATTGCTCTGACAGCGGAATAATTGACGCCCGCACCGGTAATGTTTATTTTCCGAAAGAGCTTGAAGGAATCGGAATCGGCTTCTGCGAAATAGACTACGAAAATACTGAACCGCTCGCTTTTAAACCCGACAGCCGTTTGCTGGTTTTAAGCGGATTCAAAGGCGGCGATTTGAATTCGGAAAAAACGTCTTGCGGAATTTATTATTTTGAATGGACGGGAACGTCACTAAAAAAAGTCGGTTTTGTAAAAAAGAAACGAACTTCAACCCCATAATGATCGAAACGGAATTTTTGGAAAAACTTTTCAGCGGCGAGACGCGGGCCGTGGCGCGTTCGATCACAAAGGTCGAAAGCGGTTCCGGCGACGCTCCCGATTTGATGAAAGCCGTTTTTCCGCGCACCGGAAACGCGCTCGTGATCGGCATCACGGGTTCGCCCGGCGCAGGAAAATCTTCGCTGGTTGATAAATTGGCTTTTTATTATAAGGACAAGGGCGAACGT
>JBDTZT010000025.1:0-13266 GCA_040005005.1 Actinomycetota bacterium | reverse complement strand
CGGGCGGGCGAAACGTGCGAAAGAGATTGACGACGCGGGCGGCGATCATCGGCGACATCGGCGAACCGCCCATCACGGCTTCTTTTAACGCTTCGAGAAGGCGCGCGGGCGGCGTGTTTTTCAGCAGATAACCGTTTGCGCCGTTGCACAAGGCGTTGAAAATCTCGCGGTCGTTGTCGTAAATCGTCAGCGCGATAATCGGCACTGACGGGAAAATTTCGCGCAGCCGCTCAATGCCTTCGATGCCGCTCATTCCGGGAAGTCCCAAATCGGTTAAAATCGCGTCCGGCTTTTCCCGTTCAATTCGCGCCAGCGCGGTTTCCATCATCCCGTAGCTGGCGACACACTGAAAACCCGCCGTGCCGTTGATCAGCGCGGTCAGACCTTCGCGGATTTCGCGCAAATCTTCAATCAGGACGATACGCAAAGATGAATTTGTTTCCGTTTGATAAGTTTCTGCCATTTGAAGCATCGGAATTTTAATGTAGCGCGAAAAAATCTGCTTGTCGCCTACTCTCTTGAGTAGGTGAAAGTTCAGTGTTTCTTTCCCGGGCGGGATTTTTCCGGATATTAAAAATTCCGCCGTAAGGCGCGACTCTGAACGAAAGGCAATTCAAATTCAACCGTCGTTCCCGCGCCTTTTTTTGAATCAATTTTCAAATTTCCGCGAAGTGCGCGGGCGCGGCGCGTCATACTCCGCAAACCTTGTCCGTCGCTTTCGAAATCGGCCGCAAAACCTTTGCCGTTGTCTTTAATTTGCAAAAACAAAACCGCTTTATTCACGCGAAATTCAATTTCGACTTGCGAACAATCCGAATGCCGCGCCGAATTGTTGACGGCTTCTTTGAAAATCAGCAAAACGTCGCGCCGGACACCGACGCTCAACTTTAAATCCGTGTCGGCGGTCGGCGCGTGAAATTCCAGATCAATCTCCCGAAGCGCGAAAATTTCTTCGGCGTGTTGGCGCATGCGGCGCGTCAAATCGAGCAAATTATCGTGTTCGGGCGCGATTGCCCAAACGATATCGTTCATCGAGGCAACCGATTCGCGGGCGATGTCGGCAATCGAAGTCAGCAAATTTCCGTTGCCGCGACCGTTTTTGGCAACTTCGCTGAGCATCGAAATTCTGGTCAAATTCGCACCGATGTCGTCGTGCAGATCGGTCGCAATGAGCGTTCGCATTCGTTCCATTTCGAGCAGCCGCGCCAGACGGTTTTTGTAAAAAAGGTAAACCGCCAAAGCCGTCAAAATCAAAATTGAAGCAATAAACCACCAGCGTTGCCAAACCGGGGCGGCGATCCGAAACGCGACCGTTGCGCTTTCGCTGTAAAGCCGGTCGGCGGTAATGGTGCGGACTTCAAAAAGATATTCGCCTGAATTCAGATTCGCAAAATTGACGGTTCGATCAAGCGTCGAAATCCATTCAAGAGCATTATTTAACCGGTATTCATAGCGCATTTTTTCGCCCAGCGAGGCACCTAAACCGAGAAAATCAACGCTGACTTGTTTTTGGTCGGAATTTAATTCAATCTTTTGAATTGCCGCCGCGCCCAAAATTGAAACGCTTTGCGCTTCGCCGCTCACGCGCAAACTCATAATCAGAGCATTTGGCATCTGCCGCTGGTGTTCGGGTTCAGGCTGAAAACGCGCCAAACCATTCGCCGTGCCAAACCAGAGATTGTTTTTTTTATCGCGATAAGCCACCTCGAGAAAACTATTCGGTAAACCGTCAGCCGTGGTAAAGTTTTCGACTTGTCCGGTTTCAGGATTTAGACGGTCAAGCCCGCGACCCGTGCCGATGTAAATCCGTCCGAATTCGTCTTCGGTGAGGCAGTGAACGCCGATGCTCGAAAGACCTTCGGCGGGCGTATAGCGGACAAAATTAAGCCGGTCAGCGTTTACGTCGTCAAGCCGCAGCAAACCCGTCGCGATGTTTGCAATCCAGAGTCGGCCGCCGTGGTCAACGAATAAATCGCGGATCGAACCCGCGAGCAATTGATTATCGTTGCGCGTAAAAGTCTTAAACTGCCCGTCGCGATAACGAATAAGTGCCGCGTCGCCGACTTCGCTGGTCGTCCCGATCCAGAGATTTCCCGATTGGTCTTCGGCAAACGAGGAAAAGCTACTTTTTTTTTCGACGACTGATTCTTGCGTATGATCGTGCCAGGTGTTGTTTGCCCGCTCCCAGCGCCATAATTTATTGCCTGTGTCGCTGATCGTAGAAATCCAAATATCACTGCGGAAATCTTCAAAGATACGAAAGATTTGATCAAATTTCGAGCCGATTTTAATTTTTTGCGGAGGCGTCTTGGCCAAATCTTCAAACCGCGCCGGATGCGGAAAACGATAGAGCCCGTAGCCGGTCGGAAACCACCAATCACCGGTGCGATCCTGCCAGACGGTTTGCTTCCAGCCCCACCCGAAATAACCGATATCGGCTGGAAAGTTCGGTTTGACCAGCTCGAATTTCTCGCCGTCAAAACGGCTCACCGGTCGCCCCGTGCCGTCGTTAAAACTGACGAAAAGCTCACCTGCCGCATTTTCAAAAATCGAGTTGACCAGCGGATTTGCGGTTCCGTCCGCTTCACTGTAGGACGTAAAACCATACCGCGCCCATTTTTTCGCACCGCATTTTGAACCGGTCCAGAGATTACCGTCTTTGTCTTTGGTCATCGTCCAAATATCGTAGTCGCACAAATCGTTTTTTGCCGTATAAGTTTTGCAAACCGACCGGCTGTTGGCGCCCTGCCAGAGACACAATCCGCGCGTCGTCGCGATCCAGAATTTATCGCCGTCTTCGGATAAATCCGTAATCCAGCTTGAGGGTAAACCGTCTTTCAGGGTAAAAAAACGCTCGACAATTTTTTGATTTTTATTTGGTTCGCGGGTGAGCAAACATAAACCGGAATCAATATGCGGACTCAGACCAACCCAAATTCTTCCGTTTTTATCTTCAAGCAAACTGGTAATATGACCATCGGGCAAGCCGTTTTCTGTTGTAAATCGCTCGGCTTCGCCGCCCGGCAAAAGCCGAAACAAACCGCTGCTTTCAGTGCCGATCCACATCGCGCCGCGCCGGTCTTTGATGATTGTGTTGACGGAAATTTCTTCAATGTCAGTCAGCAGTTTTCCTAAATTAACGGATTCGAGTTCCTCTTGCCCGTTTAATTTATAAAGTCCATTGCTTGTTCCCGCCCAAACCGTCCCGTTTTCGTCTTCGAATAATAGATTAATCTGTTTCGTCTTCGGATTGTCGGGCAAAATGACGGTAAAAAGCGGATTATCTTTTGAATTGGACAGACCTGTCGGATTGATTTTGGCAAGCCCGCCGTCGGTCGCAACGTAAATCGCGCCGCTTTTTGTTTCGAGAAAATCATTAACGTGACGGTCGGGCAAACCGTCATTATTCGTAAAGTTTGTAAAAGCGTAGCCGTCAAAACGCGAGATTCCTTCCGCGGTGCAAAACCATAGAAATCCGCGGGAATCCTGCTTTATCTTCGTCACCGTATCACGCAGCAGACCGTCGGCCACCGTGTAGGTTTTAACCGGCAAGCGTTCGGCTTTCGAGATTAACGCCAACAAAAAGAAAAGCGCAGCCCAGGCAATCAACGTAAATTGCGGATGGATGGATTGTTTTTGAACCGGGCCGAAAATCATTTTCGTTGCGCCTGAAATTTGGATTGAAAAGCGAATTATGGCACTTACCCTGTTTTTTCACAAGACATCCATCAAATCGTGTAGGCCAAAAATAATGTTGGCACAAATTCAAAATCGAGTAATCGTCGCCGCTGTTTTATTTCCGTTGATAAGTTTTCCAAGTTTGAATAAAAATGTTTTTGCAGACAAAATCTGTCGGCAGAATCACGCCTTTGAGCGCGATCAATCCCAGGCCGGGATTGATCGCGCTCAAAGATTTGATAAAAAGCGCGAAGGTTTCGCCAATCCCACGCGCTTCGTATTTCATTAATAAAAACTACGGGTTGCTGATGCGGGTGATGCGTCCGGGGAAAATTTCCGTGATTAGCAAATCGCCGCTCGGCAGGTGCTGCGCGAGACTCGTCGGCGAAATCAGCGTGTCGGAAATAAGCGTCGGGGTGGCGGTCGGCGAATCGTAACGGCGCAGCCGTCCGGGCGCGCCGCCGCCCAAATTCGTGCTCAGTTCGAGTGTGTAAAATGAATGACAAAAACCGCCGTTGCTGACCGGCAAAACATCAATCGCCGTCGTCAAACCGCCGATCAAGGGTGATTCCGCGCCGGTTTCGAGATCAATTTGACGAACGTCGGAAAGTCCGGCAGGAAATGGAAATCCGGTTAAAAATGTGACCAGCAGTTTGTTTCCGAACAAACGCAGACTATCGGGAACCGCATCAATCAAGGGCGGCGGCGATAAGGGATTAATCCGCGCCGGATAATCAAACAAAACGCCCGTTTGCCGGGTGAGCAGGTTGACGGTCCGAATCTGGTTGAGCGAGGCATCGGTAACGTAAAGTTTGCTGCCCGCACCGACCAATCCAAACGGATTTGAAGGGCGCACGTTGAGTGGAACATCAGGACGCGGTTCCGGTCGGTAATCGGGAAAATTGACCGTCAACCGCAATGTCGCGCGGAAAGTGCCGAATCCCAAACTGACAGTTTCGCCGTTGGCGAGACGCGTCTGATCGGCGAGTTGAAGGTGATACGACATTTTTCCGATTCGGCTGTGGGCCGGTAATTTCAATTCGAGAACGGAACTGAAAAGTGGTGATGCCGGATTTGGATTCGGTATTTCCGAACCCGGCGCGGGACCGGGCAAATCCGTGTTGCCGGAGCCGATCGCGATATACAGAATGTCGCCGTCAAGCCATAGTGCCGAAGGTCCCGAAGCGGCGTTGTCGGGCGGTGCCGCGCCGGACGGCAGTCCCTCTATTAAGGAAGAAACCGAGCCGTTGCTGCTGACCAACGAAATGCGCCCCGTGTTGCTCATCATCGGCGTTCCGGCTTCGGCAACAAAGAAAACGTCGTTTCGCGCCGAGTAAATAATTTTGGTCGGACTTCGGAAACCGGTGGCAAAGACCGAAGCCGTTTGGGCTTGCGCCGTTGCCACGAAAAACACAAATGTGAATAACACGAAAAATAGATTTGCCGATTTTTTTATTGTGAACATAATTTTCATCTCCTTTTGATTTTTTTATTGCCTTTTTTAAAAGTTCAATTTTAGGCTTCAAATATTAACGCGACACGAAAGCGCAAAAAGGCTGAATTATTTTTCGGCAATTATTTTTGCGGCTGAAAACAAATTGACTCGACCGCCGGTAAAGACATATTCTTAATAGCAAAACTCGCCAAAAATATGGAGAAATCAGCTGTCAAATCCAAACAAATAACCGCCATGCTGCGCGCCTGGGGCAGCGGTCAACAGGAGGCGTCGGATGCGCTGCTGCCGCTCGTTTATGACGAACTTCGCCGCCAAGCCGCGCGGTTTCTACGCCGCGAACGCATCGGACATACTTTGCAGACAACTGCTTTGATTCACGAAACTTATTTGAAATTGATTGACCAGAAAGAAGTCGGATGGCAGAATCGCGCCCATTTTTTCGGCATTGCCGCGCAAGCGATGCGCCGAATTTTGATTGATTACGCTCGTCAGCGGCACCGGGAAAAACGAGGCGGCGCCGACGAAAATCTACCGCTCGAAGAAGCTGCGTTTGTCGTCGCGGGCGAAAAAAGCATTGATTTAATCGCGCTCGATGAAGCGTTGACGAGGCTGACCGTGATGGATGAAAGACAAGCGCGAATTGTCGAGCTGCGCTATTTCAGCGGCTTGAGCATCGAAGAAACCGCCGAAGTTCTCCGCATTTCGCCGGCGACCGTCAAAAGCGATTGGAAATCGGCGAAGGCTTGGCTGTATCAGGAAATTAGGAAATGAATCAGGAACGCTGGCAAATAGTTAAAGAATTGTTCGATACGGTCCTCGCACTCACGCCGCCGGAGCGCGGGCGTTTTCTTGATAAATCGTGCAGCGGGAACGATGAACTGCGCCGCGAAGTCGAAAATCTGCTTGACTCTTTTGAGGACGCGGGCAGTTTTCTGGAGCAGTCAGCCGCCGCCGATATTGCCGATTTGATTATCGAATCGCCCGAAAATCGCGTGACGGGAAAAAGTTTCGGACATTACGAAATCGTCCGGCAAATCGGCGCGGGCGGGATGGGCGAAGTTTATCTGGCGCAGGATAAAAAACTTGATCGCCGGGTCGCGGTTAAAATTCTCAACGACCAATTCAGCCGCCACGAATCGAATCTGCAAAGATTTATTCAGGAAGCGAAAGCCGCGTCCGGTTTGAATCATCCGAATATTCTCGTGATTCACGAAATCGGCAGCGACGGCGACCTGAATTATATCGTCAGCGAATTTGTCGAAGGCGTCACGCTGCGCGAAATTATCGGAGCAACGCCTTTGAAATTGACGAATATTTTAGACGCGGCAATTCAAATCGCCGGGGCGCTCGTCGCGGCGCACACGGCGCAGATCGTTCACCGCGACATTAAACCGGAAAATATTATGATTCGCCCCGACGGTTTCGTGAAAATTTTAGATTTCGGTCTCGCCAAACTCGTCCGGCAAAAAGCCGTCGGGTTTGAAGAATCAACCGTCAAACAAAATCAAACGGCGAAAGGCGTGATCATGGGAACGGTCAATTATATGTCGCCCGAACAGGCGAAGGGAGAACGAATTGACGCGGCTACCGATATTTTCAGTTTTGGCGTCGTGCTTTACGAATTGATTGCCGGACGAACGCCGTTTGCCGGGAACACGATGTCGGAAACTTTTGCGAATTTAATTAACGCCGAACCGCCGCCGCTGTCACGATTTTCGGCAAACGCACCCGACGAATTGCAAAGAATCGTCGGCAAAACACTCCGCAAAAAAAGAAACGAGCGTTATCAAACGATGAAGGATTTGCTGATTGATTTAAAAAGTCTGCAAAAGCGGCTCGAATTTGAAAAGTTCGGCCGGTCAGAACCGTCGGCGGATAGTTTAACGCCAAAAAAGCGCAACGAAAATATCACCGAGCATCATAGCGCGGTTCAATCGCCCGCTGTCACCGTGCAGAAATCAATCGCCGTTTTGCCGTTTGCGAATATGAGCGCGGATGCGGAAAACGAATATTTCTGCGACGGTTTGGCAGAAGAACTTTTGAACGCG
Organism: Actinomycetota bacterium; assembly: GCA_040005005.1. Lineage (GTDB taxonomy): Bacteria > Acidobacteriota > Blastocatellia > Pyrinomonadales > Pyrinomonadaceae > JAFDVJ01. Next base: position 6,084 of record JBDTZT010000025.1, on the reverse strand, counting down.
CTGGCGAAAATCAAAAATTTGAAAGTCGCGGCGCGGACTTCCGCTTTTTCGTTCAAAAACCGGAATGTCGAGGTCGGCGAAATCGGCAAGACTTTGAACGTCAAAACGATTCTTGAAGGCAGCGTCAGAAAATCAGGCAATAAACTAAGAATAACGGTTCAATTAATTGATGCCGCCGACGGTTATCAAATCTGGTCGAAACGCTACGACGGCGAACTGAAAGATATTTTCGATTTGCAGGACGAAATTACACTGGCGGTGATTGACGAATTAAAAGTGCAGTTCCTCAGCGGTGAAAAAACCGCCATCCGCAATCGTTACGCTGATAATGTCGAGGCCTATCAGCTTTATTTAAAAGGTCGCTTTCATTATCTCAAATTAAGACTGCCGGAAATTCAAACGGGAATTTCATATTTTCAGCAGGCGATTGAACTCGATTCCTCCTACGCGCTCGCTTACGTCGGACTCGCGCAAGCACTACAAACACTGCCGCTTGCCGCCGAGCTTGCGGCAAACGAATTTTTCCCGCAAGCGAAAGCGGCGGCCTATCAGGCAATCGAAATTGATGCTGAATTAGCCGAAGCGCACGGCGTTCTCGGCTGGCTGTTATTCTGGTTTGATTGGAATTGGAACAGTGCCGAAAGTGAATGTCTTCTCGCTTTAGAGCTTAATCGGGAAAGCGCGGACGCGCACGAGGCTTACGCGCATCTGCTTTCAAACATCGGACGAGACGCCGAATCGCTCGCTGAAATCAAACGCGCCGTTGAACTCGACCCGCTCAATTTGCGAATCAACGCCTTTGTCGGACAATTCCTTCTGCACGCCGGAAAAACGGATGAAGCCCTCGCTCAATTGCGGAAGACTCTGGAGTTAGAACCGAATTTTTGGCTCGCTCACCTCTATGCCGCGAGTGCTTATATCGAAAAGGAAATGTTCGCCGAAGCAGTCGCCGAAGCCGACCTGTCAAAACAATTTTCCGGCGGCAGTTCGCATGCCGCCGCGCTTGGCATTTATGCTCTTGCAAAATCGGGAAAACACGCAGAAGCCGCCGCTGCGCTTGCGGAAATGCTGCAATTATCAACTGTGCGCCACGTTCCGCCTTACCATTTTGCGTTGGCTTATCAGGGCTTGAATAACTCTCACGAAACATTTTCCTGGTTGGAAAAAGGTTACGAACAGCGCGATCCGAAAATGGCATTTTTGAAGGTCGAGCCGAAATGGCATAATCTCCGCCACGAGCCGCGTTTTATCGAGTTGATGAAACGGATGAATTTTGAATAAAACTGAAATGAGCAAAATGGTAAAGACCGGTACCCGCGATCCTTTTAAGTCAAAGTGTATTTGTGCAAAGCCGGTTTATTTCCCGGAATTTGCCTGACTTTAAATTTTCTGAAAAAAAAAGCAACCGCAACGATTGCCTTTTTAGCTTCCGAACTTAATTAAAACAGGTCTCGGAATTTCCGCTACTTTGTTTCGATCTTTTGAATATCGTCGCGCAATTTTGGAACGGCCGGATTGGTCGCGTCCAGCGCTTCGAATTTTGCCAAGGTCGCTCTGGCTTTTGCCGCGTCGCCTTTTTTGGTGTAGGCGACCGTCAAATTTTGAAGCGCTTGGATATGACCGGCATCAGTGGTCAGAACTTGCTCAAATTCCTTGATGGCGCGGTCATAATTCGGCGGATCGCGGAAGATGAACGTCAAACCCAAATCGGTGCGGACATTGACGTCTGCGGCTTTTTTGGTGAGCGCGGACGAATACCATTTTTCGGCTTCGGCGTAATTGCCGCTGTCAAAATTGGTGTTGCCGAGATTGACGATTGTCTCGTAATCTTCGGGTTTTATTTTATTTGCCTGTTTCAGATATTCAAGCGTTTTATCGTAGCTTTCGTTTTGATAATTGACCTCGGCGGCTTTTATCTGCGCTTCAAAATTATCCGGTTCCTGTTTGGCTTTTTCGATTGCCGCCTGAACTTCGGGCAATGCCACCGCCGGTTGATTGGCCGGATTAGTATTTCCGGTAATGTCGGGATGTCCTTCCGGCATATTTGAATTTTGTTTCATCGCCGCCGGCGAAACAGGCATTACTGCTGCTTTCTGATTGACGTTATTGGCAAACATAAACCCGACGATCAAACCGAAAAGCAACCCGACGATTCCAAATAAAGTGTTTTCTTTGTTCATATAATTAATAAATTCCGCCGCTCGTTTAAGCGTAGGAATGAAGTCCGGGCAAAAGATAGCTGACGCCCAAATATGTAAAAATAACGAATAAAAAGGCGACGATGGCAAAATAGGCGGAACGCCGACCGGTCCAGCCGCGGGCAATTCTCGAATGCAGAAAACCTGCGTAAGTGATCCACGCCACCAACGCCCCGACTTCTTTGGCGTCCCAGCCCCAGTATCGTCCCCAGGATTCATTCGCCCAGATCGCGCCCGTGATCAAAAGCAGTGCAAGTCCGGCAAAAGCAACTCCGGCGAGTTTATACATCAAACCGTCCAGAGTTTCCGCATTGGGAAGCGCGGCGCGGATCTTTTCGGTTTTGAAGCTGAAAAGAAGAATAAAAAATGTTCCCGTAAAGGCCGTGATCAGCGCGGCGAGTTCGACCGGATTGGCGTTCAGACTCAAATGCAGATTCGCGCCGTTATCCTGAATCCATTGGCTCGCAATCGTGTAAAGCTGCGGCGAACCCATCATTTTGATTTGCTGCGCCGGAACTTGTTCCTGCTGAAGCATCCAGACCGCAAATTTTTCGTATTGCGACGAACTGATCAGACCGGCGACGTTTTGCAGATTATTAAGCTGATAAACAAGCATCGCAATGCCCGCGCCCTGCGCGACGAGGGCGAGCTGCAAAAGTCGCCGTCCAACGGCTTTGGCTCTTTCGTCGGTCTTTGAAATATACATTCCGTAGGCGACGATGACGCCGGTCAGCAGAACGCCCGCGCCGACCAGAAACCAGCCGACATACGGAATATCGGCACGCAGGGCAAGCGAAAATTTTGAATTGCCCAAGAAAACGGAAGCCGTGTAGCGGCCGAAAGTGCCGAGCGAAAAAACGCTGAATTTGCTGATCGTGGCAATGACGCAAAGCGCGAAAATACTCGTCCAGATGGCCATCGTTTCGACTTTCAAGCCGTCTTTGAGAAGATAAAGAACCGCGACGACGAAACAGACGAGCGCGATTCCGTAACTGAGTGATGCGACTCCGACGTGAATCGGTCGCCAGTAAGAATCAAGCACGGGCGGCAAATCAATAAATTCGCCGCCGATAAACCGCGCCAGCGTCAGAATGATGGCGGCCAGCGGAAGCGAGAGCAGCGCGACAATGCGAAATTGTTCGCGCCGCATCACGAGCAGCGTCGTAATTCCCGCGCCGAACGCAAAAGCCAGGCTCAAATCGTAAAGATTAGAGAACGGAATATAGCGGAAAACCCACGGCATCTCCGCCGCGTCGCGTCCTTGTTTCAAGAAAATTTCAAGTTCGCGCTCGTAGGCGATGACCCATCGAAACAGCCAGCTTGAAAGATTAAAAAACACGCCTAAGCCGGCGCCCCACATTCCCAAACGCTCGGCCACGCCCGAAGGCGCGTAAACATTCGTGAGATAAAAAACCGCCGCCGTCAGATAACAGGCAAGTGCCAGCATCATCAGCGCGCCGTCCGAGATAAAATGTTCCCCGCCCGCGTAAATTCTGAGAATTAAAAAAGCGATCGAGCCGAAAACAGCCAGCCCAAACGGAATAAATGATTTAACGGAAGGAGAAATTTCTTCTTCGTGATCACTTGAAATTAAAATAGGTTGATTTAAGATTTGCTGACTCATAACGATTGAATCTCCTTGTTTTGTTCGCGCAAAACTTTGACAAAGCGTTTGAATTTTTCGTCGAACGCTGCTTTGTTTCGATTTGTATTGCCTCCGATGGTGACGGTGAAATTATTCTCGGTATTCTTTTCAACCACTGCCCAAATGCGCTGGTGTGAAAAGAAAAAGACGGCCACTAAAGTTAAAAACAATAATGTGAATCCGACATAAACAACATTTGATCCCGGGTCGCGTTGAATTGACAGAATGTGCTGGTCGGCAACTTTTTCAAAATCAACTAATTGATACGTGTAGCCTGCAATCGGTTTTTTGGCGATCGGAATATCGGCCATTTGCGCTCCGAAAGCGTAGGCCGTTTGCGCCGCGGCATTCGGCGGCGTAACCTGCAAAACCGCTGCCGGATTGGGATAATTGCTCGTGTCTTCGTTGAGGTCTTCCTTGCCGATGCTGAAATTTCCGCGAAAATCCACGAATCTGATTTGGGTGCCGTCGGCGAGCGCAATTGTTCCGCTACGCGGAATTGTCACGTCCTCGGTCGCCACCGCACCATCGGCAGATTTAAGCCGCACGTTAATGTTTCGCGCCCGACCGACCGAAACGAAACTCGCCTGAAAGAAGCGATAACCGCGATAATCAAACGGGCGATTCATCTGCACAACGGCATTCGTGGTGCCTGTTTCGTCTTTGATTTGGATCCGGGTGAGCCAGTCAATTGTGTTCATCGCCGAGATTGATTCATCTTTTTTGATCAATTTCTGCTGAATATCGGTGCAGAAAATTTCAAACGGCAGACGTTTTGTAACCTGAGTTAATTGGTCGAGATTGGAAACCGTATCAAAAATCTCGTTTGAAGTTTGTCCTGGCTGCAGAGCCATTTGCCCTGTGTTTCCGAGTTGTCCCGTCAGAAATCCGCCGACAAAGATCGTCAGCAGTCCGACGTGAACCGCCAGATAGGCAAAACGATTCCAGACGCCCGCTTCGGCAAAAACAAAAGTGCGATCATTTTTTTCGCTGACAGTAGTTTTTCGCCAGGCGGATTTTTTGAACGCCTCAACGATTTTACCGGCAATCGCTTCTTTGCTTTGACTTTCGACTGTCAAGGAAATTGCTTGATCCTGGTCTTTTAACCAGCGCATTGGCGGAGTCAGAACAGGTTTTGCAACCGACCTCCAGGTTTTCGGAAAACGGTCAATCGAAGCCAGAATAATATTGAGCGAAAGAATCAGCAGAAGCGCGTTGAAATACCACGAATGATAAATGTCGAATAAACCGAGCGAGCCGTAAACAAGTTTTTGCGCCGGTTTTAATTCCGCGTAATAACGATCAAAACCATCAACGTTCTGCTGCATGATGATCATTCCGAGAAAGCAGGCAAGTCCGAGCAGAATCAGCAGAATAACTCCAAAACGCACGGAGCAGACCAGTTTCAAAAAGCGTGCGAAAAGCGATTCGCCCGCTTTTTCCCGGACCGCTGATCTAACGATTATTTTTGCTCCGGTTTCTTCTAATGGGGACATATATTTTTAGTTGTTTGACGTTATAAAACTCCGGTTTCTCAAAATCGCGATCGTCAATGGCAAGTCAAATGCCGTGTTAAAATTTCTACGTAACTGCTTAAAAGAATGGCTTTTAGCGAAAAGTAAAAACTTTGCTGCGGAAGATTCTCGCGTTAAACTGCGAATTTTTTCACACTTATTCACACTAATGTTATCAATCTTGCGAGTTTTACTATGTGATGCGCATCACAGCCTCAGAAACCGTCTTTGCTTAGAATTATCATAAGGATATTTGTGAATATTTTGGGCGAAACCTTTCGATGACAAAACATCAATCAAATCAAATCAAAAAAATCCGCGCAGGTTTGCTTGTCATTTTCTTTTGTCTTGTTTCATCCGCTATTTTTTATTCGCGGACGACGCCGAAAAATCTGGTTACCAACGCGGAAATCTCGTCAACACCGCGCCCGAAAAAGAAAGTCCAAACACGAAATGCAAGATATTCCGAATTTCCGCACAATAAACACAAACTCGCGTGCAGCACGTGTCATAACTTTCCGTCGGCAAACTGGAAGTCCGTCAGAAAAACTGACGCATTTCCCGACATCACCGATTATCCGCGCCACGAATCTTGTTTGAATTGTCATCGCCAGCAGTTTTTTAAGGGCGCAAAACCGCAGATTTGTTCGATTTGCCACACAAATCCGTCACCGAACGACAGTTCACGGCATCCGTTCCCGAATCCGCGCGAAATTTTCGACCAATC
>JBDTZT010000024.1:0-13281 GCA_040005005.1 Actinomycetota bacterium | reverse complement strand
CGCATCAGCCACGAATGGCGCAAAGATGAGAGCATTCCGTCGAGTTTAGGCACGGAAATTCCGATTGATACGGAAAAACTTGTCGAGCGATTCGATATTACAAAACCTATCGCAATTAATGACATTGCCAAAACAAAGGATGCGACTTTGCGATTTTTTGCCAAAGCACTCGAAACAAAATCGCTTTTAATCGTGCCGATCAGCCTCAATAAAAAAGTTCTCGGACTACTTGGTCTGCACGATACACACGCGCCGCGTGAATGGTTTGATGAAGAAATTCAGTTTCTTGAATCAATCGCGCAACAACTCGCCATCGGCTATCAATACACGAGTCTTTACGTCGCGCAGGAACAGGAAACGCGAAGCACCAACGCGCTCCTCGAAATCGCCAATACGCTCAATTCGCATTCGGATTTCAAGGAAGTTTCCGCCAAGGTTTTGGAACGTGCCGTCGAGCTTGTCGGAGCGGATTACGGTGCATTGGGGGTGCTTGACCAGACAAGCAAAAAAATCTCTCTGGCATCTTTCAAAACCGCGCCGAACGTCAAGCCGAGCAAGGTTTTGCAGATGATTGAAACACATAATCAATCGCTCGACATCGAGCCCTTTCCCGCCTTGGGCGACATTTTGCGCGAAGGCAAGACTTTGAAATTGATTGACACGCAGCTTCCTTTTGCGGTTCGTTTGATTTTTAATTCGCAGCTGAACGGCAAAGCGGCTCTCGTGGCGCCGGTTCGGGTCGGCGGCCAAGCCTTCGGACTGCTTGGTTTTGTGTGGAGCGAAGAAACTGCCAAGCCTTTTGCCGACCACGACGTTGCGCTGGTCGAAGGAATTTCCGATCAAATCGGCACGGCACTCGAACGCGACCAGCTGTCAGCCGAAATTATGCGGCTGAAATCGCAGCTTCATCAACGTCACAGCGAAATTATCGGACAGGCGCCGACCATTCGCCGCGCCATCGAACTCGCGCTCAATGTCGCCGATACAACCACCACGGTTTTGGTGCAAGGCGAATCGGGAACGGGAAAAGAACTGATTGCTAATCTGATTCATTACAATTCGGGGCGCGAAAATAAGCCGTATATCAAAATAAACTGCGGCGCGATTCCCGAAACCTTGCTCGAATCCGAACTTTTCGGACACGAAAAAGGCTCGTTCACCGATGCCCGCAATCAACGCAAAGGACGTTTTGAAGAATCGGACGGCGGTACGCGTTTTCTTGACGAAATCGGCGAAATGCCGCTTTCAGCGCAGGTCAAATTATTGAGAGTTTTGCAGGACGGCGAACTAACCCGCGTCGGCGGAAACGAAGTTGTCAAAACTGACGTACGCGTCGTCGCCGCAACCAATATTAATTTGGAAAAGGCGGTCGAAGAAGGAAATTTCCGTAAGGATTTGTTTTATCGGCTGTCGGTTTTTCCGATCACCTTACCGCCGCTGCGCGAACGCGTCGAAGACATTCATCTGCTCGTTTTTCACTTCCTCGAGCGCTACAAGGAAAAAACCGGACGTTTTGTTTCGGGAATTTCAAAAGAAGCCTTACGGGCACTCGTCAATTACGAATGGCTCGGCAATGTCCGCGAGCTTGAGAACGCCATCGAACGCGCTGTCATTGTCGCTTCGGGCAGACAGATCGAACTTGACGATTTACCCGAAGCAATCAGCAAAAAAGCCTTTGAAATGAACGCCCAAGCGCGACACGAACGTGCCAAAGCCGCCAGCGAAGGACGCGCCATAAATTTGGAAATAGATTTTCCCGCCACGATGGACGAGATTGAAAAACTGGCAATCGAAATGGCATTGGATTACACGGCAGGCGACAAATCACGCGCTTCACGCCTTTTAAACATCGGCAGAAAAACGCTTTACCGAAAACTAGAGCAGTATGAAAACGGAGCTATATCTAAATAGCTAAGTTTATTTAACTTGCTTTTATCATCGCGATTGCTTATTTTCCAAAGACTTATCATTTTAAGACTTATCATTTTAAAACCTCGACTACCGAAAAAATTTTGGTGACTTTTTTGGCTTTTTGTTGTATTTTGGTGTCAATAAATATAACCAATCTTTTGTGATTCAGGAGAAAAAATATGAAACCGTTCACTTTAATTTTACTCGCATTTTTTTGTTTTTCGACTTTTGTTTTTGCTCAAAAGCCTCAGCCAAACCTAACGCCAACACCTTCCAATGAAAAAAATGAAGATAAGGAAATTATTAGAATCAGTTCCAATTTAATACTGGTTGATGCGCTTGTTTTAGATAAGGACGGTAAGCAGGTGACAAATTTGAACGCCGAAGAATTTGAAGTCTTGCAGGACGGTAAACCGCAGAAAATTATTAATTTCGGATATATAAGGCCTTCAAATTCCGCCGTTCAGATGACCGAAACGTCAAAAAATAAAATTTGATGAAATCAATTATCGTCGGCACTGCGGGACATATTGACCACGGGAAAACCGCGCTTGTCAAAGCATTGACGGGCGTTGATGCCGACCGTTTGCCCGAAGAAAAACAGCGCGGAATTACGATTGACATCGGTTTTGCCGAACTCCGGTCGGGCGATGTGCAAATCGGTTTTGTTGACGTTCCCGGACACGAAAAATTTGTTAAAAATATGCTTGCGGGCGCCGGCGGAATTGATTTGCTCGCTCTCGTTGTCGCGGCGGACGACGGTGTCATGCCGCAAACCCGCGAACATTTCGAGATTTGCCGTTTGCTTGAAATCAAATCAGGTTTGATCGTTCTCACCAAAAAGGATTTGGTTGATGAAGAATTATTGGAACTCGTCAATCTGGAAGTCGCCGAACTCGTCGAAAATTCATTTTTGCAAGAGGCTCCCGTTATCGCCGTTTCGGCAAAAACCGGCGAAGGAATTGAAGAATTAAAACAGACGTTCAAAAATCTCGTCCGGCAAATTCCCGTACGAAAAAATGAGACGATTGGGCGGCTTCCGATTGACCGTTCGTTTACGGTCAAAGGTTTCGGCGCAGTCGTGACGGGAACTTTGGTTTCGGGTGAAATCATTGAAACACAAGAAATGGAAATTTTGCCGATTGGCAAAAAAGTGCGTGTGCGCGGTCTGCAAACACACGGAAAATCCGTTAAAGCGGCGCACGCCGGACAGCGCACGGCCGTCAATTTGGGCGGAATTGACCATTCGGAAATCGAGCGCGGAATGGTTTTGACGGAAAAAGACGTTTTGCGTCCGACGCAGATTTTCGATGCGGAAATCGAAGTTTTAAAAGATGCGAAACGCGCTTTGAAGTCACGTCAAAGAGTTCGCGTTCATATCGGTACGATTGAGGCTTTGGCGCGTGTGCAAGTTTTGAATGAACAAAATGAAATTGCACCGGGCGAAAAAGATTTTGTGCAATTGCGCTTAGAAATTCCGATAGTCGGCCTACCGAATGAAAGATTTATTTTGCGTTCATACTCGCCGCAAATGACGATTGCGGGCGGGCGCATTTTGGACAATTCGGCGGCGAAACACCGACGCAAAGACACGGAAAATGTCAGAAAACATTTACAAAATCTGACGGAAGCGGATAATAAGCGAGCAGTAAAAATTTATCTTGAAACCGTCAACGAAAGCGGTTTAACTTTTAAGGATTTACAAGCGCGAACCGGTTGGCGCGGTGAAATTCTGAAAACAGCAATCGCCGAAAACATTGCGCAGAAAGCGATTATCGAAGCGGAAAGTTTTTTCATTGCAAGAACGCCGTTTGAGAATCTGAAAACAAAAACTTTAAAGGAAATTGAAAATTTTCACAAAAAAGAGCCTTTATCACGCGGGATTTTGCGTGAAACTTTGCGTGAAAAACTCTTTTCTCATCTTCATTCAGAGATTTTCAAAGCCGTTCTTGCGAGTCTGGAAAACGATAAAAAAACCATCTCGGAAAAAGATTTTATCCGTGCCGCCGCGCATAATCTTGAACTTTCCGGCGATCAACAAATCCTGCGCGAAAGACTTTCGGAAATTTACAAAACGGCGAAACTCGAAGTTCCAAAACTCGAAGACGCTTTGCTCGAAGCAATCAAAGGCACAAAAGCGGACAAAAACCACGCCCGAAAGATTTTCCAGCTTTTGTTAAATTCGGGTGAAATCATAAAGCTCACGGATGAATTTTATTTTGCGCGAAATGAAATTGACGCGCTGATTGCAAAATTGAAAAAATTCGCCGAAAATTCAACGGACAAATTAATTGATGTTCCAAAATTCAAAGAAATCGCCGGAATATCCCGGAAATATGCGATTCCGTTGCTTGAATATTTTGACCGCGAACGAATTACCAGACGGGCGGGCGATAAAAGATCGATATTGTAGAAATGAGAAAATTCTTAACCGCAAATTGGAAAGATTTGGTGATGGCAAATTATGAAGTTGCGCCCGAACTGCTTGCCGACCGCGTGCCGAAAGGAACTTCGCTTGATTTTCAAGCAGGAAAATCTTTCGTCAGCCTGGTTGGTTTTATGTTTCTCGAGACGCGGGTTTTGGGCGTTCCGATTCCGTTTCATATCAATTTTGAAGAAGTAAATCTGCGGTTTTACGTCAAGCGCGAAACTGAAAATGAAATACGGCGCGGCGTTGTTTTTGTCAAGGAAATCGTTCCGCGCCTGGCGATTGCGATGGTCGCCGATCTGGTTTACGGCGAACCTTACGAATGTTGGCGGATGAGTCACACGCGCAACGAAAAAGAAGTCGGTTACAGTTGGCAAAAAGGCGATTGTGCGAATCAATTAAAAGTTGAAATCGGCGAAAATTTGGGCGTTCCCGACGAAAATTCACACGGCGAATTTATCATCGAACATTATTGGGGTTATACAAAGCGCGGCGCGAACAGAACGGACGAGTACAAGGTCGAGCATCCGAAATGGGAACTTTTTTCGGTCAAAAATGCGGAAATAGCGGTTGATTTCGGAAAAGTTTACGGCGAGAAATTTGCTTTTTTGAGCGATGAAAAACCGCATTCGATTTTGCTCGCTAAAGGTTCGCCCATTGCAGTTTACAAAGGCGCAAAACTTATTCTGTGATTTTGAATTTTGAGAGTTCGGATCAAAAAATCCAAAATCCAAAATCTAAACTTTAACTATGACAATTATCGGAATCGTCGCCATCGCCAGAAATTTCGCCATCGGCAAAGACGGCAGTTTGCCGTGGCATTATCCGGCGGATCTGAAGTTTTTTAAGGAAACCACGGTCGGAAACGCCGTCGTGATGGGTTTTCATACTTGGGCTTCAATCGGCAAACCATTGCCGAAACGCCTGAATATCGTGCTTTCGCGCATCGCAAATCTCGAAAACCGTTCGGATGTTTTGCTGCTCCGAAGCAAGCCGGAAGTTTTGGCTCTGGCAAACTATTTGAAAGGTGATTTATTCATTATCGGCGGCGCAAAAACTTACGAAAATTTCGCGGATGTGATTGAAAAATGGATTGTGACGGAAGTTCCGCTTGAGATTGAAGATGCCGATGTATTTATTCCAGAAAATTTCCTGGATAAATTTGAATTGCAAAAAACTATGGAATTGGAAAACGATTTGTGCGTCAAAATTTTTGTAAAAACATAAAATTAGTAGTAAAATCGCGGTCAAAAGGAGAAAAAAATCTATGATGGGCGGAAAGAGTTGGGACGAATGGATTGAAGAATATGCAGAATCGCATCAGCATCCGATCAATAAACTGACACATACTATCGGTATTCCGATGATTGCGGTTTCAATGCTGCTGATTCCTTTGTGTTTATTCGTGACAGGAACGTGGCGAATTGCTCTGGGTTTATTTGTCATCGGTTGGATTTTGCAATTCATTGGACACGCTTTTGAAGGCAAACCGCCCGAGTTTTTCAAGGATTACCGTTTTCTGTTTGTCGGTCTGCGTTGGTGGATCAAGAAAATTCTCGGTGCTTAAAAAAAAGAGTGAAATAGCTGGATGCTATTTCACTCTTTTTCAGATTCCGGAAAATCTAGTCCTTCGTATATTCAAATTCTTTGTAGGTCAAATGTTGAATATACTTTTGGTCATCATCGGTTAAATCAATGTCCATTTTCAGATTATATTTACCCGAAGTCAGATTTAACTGACTATACGGCATAAAAATTTCTAAATCTTCATAAACCGTCGTATCGAAACCTGGCTTCAAATCCTTTATTGCGGCAACCCGTCCATCACTTGCTCGATAATCTCCGGTGCCGTTATTTAAAGACGTGCCGTCTGATTTTTGAAAATATATAATCACGTGAGAATCAACTCCTTTCAAATTCGTCACTTCAAACTTGAGATGAACCCACATCCCAAGACCATCCGTTTCGGTTTTGTTATAATCAACCCAAACTTTACTGAATTTGACTTTTACATTGGCAGTATTATTGGATACTGATGAATTCGGCGAATCAGTCGGTTTCGGAGTCGGCGACGGCGATTTTGAGGATGACGGACTGGCCGACGGTGAATTCGACGGTGAACTCAACGGCGTTGGCGTTAGCGTTACGATATCTTTTTTCTTCATCACATTATAACCGATGATTGCCGCGCCCGCCGCCAAAATCAATAAAAACAAAGCGACCACGCCGCCGATAGCGATAAAGATTTTTTTGCTGCTGCCGCCGCTGCCTTGGTTGGTTGGTGGGACCATCGAATAATTTTGCGGCTGGTTCGGACGGGCGCCGAACTGCGTTTCCATACTTTTGCCGTATGGATTGGTTCCCGGACTCGATTGTCCGCCTTGTGAACCGCTGTCTTTTAAATTAAATACTATCGGGGCATCGGGAAGCGGTTTACCACAATTCAGGCAAAACCGCATATCATCCGAGTTTTGATTTCCACATATTTGACAATTTTTCATTAAGTTTCATTTCTCCTTACTTTTGAAAGACACAAAAAACGGCGAGTTTTGCCGTTTATGATAACCCAAAGCGGCTTCGTTGCAAAGACAAAACTATTTAAAAACCGATTTTTCTTGTAGTTAATTTTCGATTAAACTTATTATAAAAAGTAAAACCTTAAAAATGCCATACATTTTAGCTTTAGACATTGGAACTTCGAGCGTGCGCGCCGCACTTTATGATTTACGCGGCAATGTTTTGCCCGCGACAATGGTCAAAAACGAACGTCAGCTTAAAATGACCGAAGACGGCGGCGCGGAAATAAATGCTTTGGAAGCTTTTTCGCAAATCGAGACCGCGATTGACGACGTTTTGGAGAAATCAAAAAACATCAAGGGCGAAATTTATACGGTCGCCGCTTCATCATTCTGGCATAGTTTGATTGGCATTGATGAAAATGGTAAACCGACCACCAAAGTTTTCGGGTGGGCCGACACGCGAAGCCAAAAATACGTTTCGCATTTACGGGAAAACTTAAACGAAACCGAAGTTCATAATCGAACCGGCGCACGATTTCATTCGAGTTTTTGGACGGCGAAACTGCTTTGGCTCAAAAATGAATTTCCGAAAGTTTTTGTAAAAACCGACAAATGGCTGTCGTTCAGCGATTTTGCCGCGCTGAAACTTTTCGGCGAATCGCAAACGAGCGTTTCGATGGCTTCGGCGACCGGAATTTTTGACATTCGCTTGAATGATTGGGACGCGCAATTAATCGAATTCTTAAAAATCAAACGCGAAAATCTGCCCGAAATTGTGTCGGAAGATTCACAGACTTTTCAAATAAATTCAAAATACGCCAAGCGTTGGGAAAGATTGAAAAGCGCGAAATGGTTCACGGCAATCGGCGACGGTGCAGCCAATAATATCGGCGCGGGTTGTGTCGAGAAATCGAAAGCGGCATTGATGATCGGAACTTCGGGCGCGATGCGCGTCGCTTTCACGGGCGAGCCGCCCGAAAAAATTCCGAGTGGTTTGTGGTGCTATCGAATTGACCGCAAACGCGTGATCATGGGCGGCGCATTATCTGACGGCGGCGGACTTTATCGCTGGCTCAAGGATAATCTGAAACTCGTTGGAACCGATGACGAAATCGAAAACGAAATTGCTAAAAAATTGCCCGATTCGCATGGTTTGACGTTTCTGCCGTTTCTCGCCGGCGAGCGAAGCACCGGTTATCACGAAACGGCACACGGCGCAATTTTAGGTTTGAAATCGGCGACCGGCGCGATAGATATTGTCCAAGCCGCGCTCGAATCGGTTGCCTATCGGTTCGCGGAAGTTTACGACCAATTAAACAAGGTTTTAAAAATAAAGTCCATCATCGCTTCCGGTGGCGCACTGCGCGAATCGCCTGTCTGGACGCAGATAATCGCCGATGTGCTCGCCCAAAATCTAAGTTTGCCCGACGTCCGCGAAGCATCATCACGCGGCGCGGTTTTGCTTGCGCTCGAAACAATTGGCAAAATAGAAAGTATTGAAAAAATTGCGACGCCAAAGGCGCGTGAATTTAATTTTGATAAAAAACGAAACGCACTTTACCGAAAAGCAAGGGAAAAACACGAGAAATTCTACGAACTGTTAGTAAGTAAATGAATCTGAAAAACTTTGAAAGCAAAGTCGAAAGCAAAATTGTCAGTCGCGGCTTAGATTATTATAAAAGCGGCGATGTAAAAAGACTTGAAAAAGTCAGTGAAAACGAATTTAGCGCAATCGTTTTCGGAACTGAAAAATACAGCGTTTATATCAAAACAAACGGTGAAATGATTGTCGAACACGAATGTGATTGCCCATACGATTACGGCGATGTCTGCAAACACAAAGTTGCCGTCTTCTATGCAATTCGGAACGGAAATTTCAGCAACACGGGCGACAAACTAAAATCGCTTTTGGAAAACCTGCACGAATCGGCACTACGCAGATTCGTTTCAAAATTGCTCAAAAAAGATGTGAATTTCAGTCGAGAATTTTTGCGTGAATTTGACGAAGATTTTGAGGAAGAAGACGAGGAGGACGAATTTGACGAAGATTATTATTAACCATCTGAATATGTGTGGATTTTGTGAAGATTTATGACGTTTTTGATGATTCTTTCGCGGTTTATTTCGACGATTACGAGCATTCCGACGAAACGGAAATACGCCAAGTTATTATCGGTAAAACCGTTCGTTACGGACTAATTGTTTTGATTTATATTTTTGAAAACGAAAAAATCAGATTTATCACGGCAAGACGCGCCGAAAAATGGATGGTCAAAAAATATGAGCAACAAAGAAAAAGGTATTAAATAACCTGTCAATAAAATTCAAGCCTTGAAAAAAGAACTTGAAACCATACAGAATAATCCGGCATTATTCAAAAATAGAATTGAAGGATTGGAAACAAAACAGCGCGAGTATAAGTTCCGGTCGGAAGAAATAGGTTCTCTTCCAGAGAAACTAAAGATGGAATTGATGGGATTCCTTAAAATTCGCGAAGCACTGATACAATTTAAGAAAGAAAAAGGCTATACAATTATTCTTGATGAATCAATGTTTAACGTCTCTTCGATAATTATTGAAGATAATGAAATGCCTGCTCAAGTTACATCAGAATTTATTAAATTCTATAATAAAAATTACGCTAAAGATTTACAATAAAAATTATGACAACTGCGCCAATGACACAACAAAATATTGACCAACTCTGCATCAACACGATCCGAACTTTGTCGCTTGATGCGATTCAGAAAGCGAATTCGGGACATCCGGGTTTGCCGCTCGGGATGGCTCCGGCGGCTTACATTTTGTGGACAAAATTTTTGTGGCACAATCCAAAAAATCCTAAATGGTTTAACCGCGACCGCTTTGTTTTATCGGGCGGACACGGTTCGATGCTGCTTTACTCGCTTCTTCATCTGACGGGTTACGACCTTTCAATGGACGAAATCAAGCGTTTTCGTCAGCTTCATTCAAAAACGCCCGGACATCCCGAAAACATTTTGACGGCCGGCGTCGAAGTAACGACCGGACCGCTCGGACAAGGTTTTGCAAACGGTGTCGGAATGGCAATCGCGTCGGCGCATCTCGCTGCAACCTTTAACCGCGAAGATTTTCCGCTCGTTGACAATTATGTTTACGCAATTTGCTCGGACGGCGATTTGATGGAAGGAATTTCTTACGAATCGGCGAGTCTGGCAGGACATCTCGGACTCGGAAATGTCATTTATCTCTACGACGACAACAAAATTACGATCGAAGGCTCGACCGAACTGGCGTTCACGGAAGACGTAACAAAACGATTTGAGGCGGCGGGTTGGCACGTTTCTGTCGTAGCAGACGGCAACGATTTGGAAGCCATCGAAGCGGCAATCATCGAAGCGCAAACGATTGACGATAAACCTTCACTGATTCGCGTCAAGACAATTATCGGCTTCGGAATGCCGAAACAAGGCACGAACAAAGCGCATTCGGACGCGCCGGGCGAAGAAGCCGTCCGCGAAACCAAACGCAATTTGGGTTGGGACGAAGACGCGCAGTTTTATGTTCCCGACGAAGTTTACGCGCATTTCCACGAAGCGATTGAAAACGGCGCGGAACTCGAAAAGGATTGGAACGAATTGGTCGCCGCCTACAATGAAAAATACGCGAACGAAGGCAAAATTTTCGATCAAATCGTCAAAGACGAATTGCCTGCCGGTTGGGAAGATTCTTTGCCGACATTTGAAGGAACGGAAGCCAAAGCGACCCGTGCCTTTTCGGGTGAGGTAATCAACGCGATTGCCGGCAAAATTCCTTCGCTGATCGGCGGTTCGGCTGATCTTGCGCCTTCCAACAACACTGATATTAAATCTTCCGTCGGGTTGGAAGTAGGTTCTTATGAAGGACGAATTTTGCATTGGGGCATCCGCGAACACGCGATGGGTTCGACGATGAACGGCATTGCGATGCACGGCGGCTTGATTCCTTTCGGCGGAACATTTCTGACGTTTTCCGATTATATGCGTCCGGCAATCCGGCTTGCCGCACTTTCTGGCGCACAGGTGATTTATGTTTTCACGCACGACTCGATCGGACTTGGCGAAGATGGTCCGACGCATCAATCGGTCGAACATCTCGCCGCGCTCCGGGCAATTCCGAATCTCGCCGTCATTCGTCCGTGCGATGCGCACGAAGTCCGTGAAGCGTGGCGAATTGCTATTCTTCGCCGCCACGCGCCGACGGCTTTCGCGCTTTCGCGTCAAAAAGTCGCGCTGATTGACCGCACGAAATTCGCGTCCGCCGACGAAACGGCAAAAGGCGCGTATATTTTAGCCGAAGCCTCAAACGGTGCGCCGAAATTGATTATTATGGCGACCGGTTCGGAAGTCGGATTAGCAATGCAGGCGCGCGAACAACTTGAAGCCGAAAATATCTCGACGCGGGTCGTTTCAATGCCGTGCTGGGAATTTTTCGATGAACAATCTGCCGAATACAAAGAATCCGTTTTGCCCGCAAACGTCAAAGCGCGTCTCGCAATTGAAGCTGGAGTTTCACTCGGTTGGGCAAAATACGTCGGACTCGACGGCGACACGCTGACAGTTGATAAATTCGGCGCCAGCGCACCCGGCGAAGATGTTTTCCGCGATTATGGCTTTACGGTTGAAAATGTCATGAAGAAAGCGAAAAATTTATTGTAAATAATGGCGACTAAAGAAATTTTACTTGAACAATTTACTGCCTGCTACGACGAAAACGGATGGTTTGTCGCGCTGAAAAATGCCGTGAAAAATTTAACGGCGGAGCAGGCGATTTGGAAAACGGCAAATCTTGACAATTCGATTTGGGAAATTTTGGCGCATCTGAATTATTACAATTTTGCTTATTTGGAACGTTTTAAGGGCTTTGATTACGATTATCCAAAAAGTAATAACGACGAAACTTTTGAGAGTTCGCCAAATATTACCGAAGATGCTTGGCAAGCGGAAGTTGAAAGATTTGATTCGATAATGAGCGAATGGCGAAAGTTGCTTGAATCAGCTGACGAATCGAAATTTAATGAAGCGGTTTCGGCAACGAACAAATCGCTCTGGGCGTCATTGATTTCGCATATCAACACGCACAACGCGCATCACAGCGGGCAAATTGTTTTAATCCGCAAACTACAAAGAAGTTGGGACGCGTCGAAAGGCGTTTCGTAAATCTTACGCTCAAATGAACAAGTTAAAATCGCCTGATGGATTGCGTCAGGCGATTTTTTTTGGCTCAATGTAAAAGATGAAGGATAACGCGCCAAAGACAGAAAATGAATCGAAAACTGCGATCTTTGCGGCGATTATCGGAAATCTTTTAATTGCCGTGACGAAATTTATCGCGTCCGCTTTGACCGGAAGCTCGGCGATGCTGTCGGAAGGAATTCATTCGGTCGTGGATACCGGAAACGGGCTTTTAATGCTTTACGGCATTTATAAAAGCGGCAAACCACCCGACGAAATTCATCCTTTCGGACATGGACGCGAGATTTATTTTTGGTCTTTGATGGTCGCCATCAGCATTTTTGCGGTCGGCGGCGGTGTTTCGATTTACGAAGGCGTTTCGCATCTTCAGCAGCCGGTTGAAATTTCGAATCCTGTTTGGAATTATGCGGTGCTTGGTTTCTCGGTTGTCTTTGAAGGAATTTCGTGGTTTTACGGTTGGAAGGCGTTTCGTAAAACGCGCAAAGGAAATTCGATTCTCAAAACGATTCACGTCAGCAAAGATCCGACCAGTTTTACGGTTTTGCTGGAAGATTCAACCGCGCTGATCGGTTTGATTATCGCTTTTCTCGGCGTATTTCTCGGTCACGAATTTAATTTGCCGTTTTTCGACGGCATCGCGTCCGTTTTTATCGGTTTGCTTTTATGCCTTGTCGCGCTCTTTTTGGGTTATGAAACGAAAGGACTTCTGATCGGCGAAGCGGTTGATAAATTGACGCTTCACGGAATTCGCCGGATTGCCGAAGCCGAACCGAAAGTCGAAAAGGCTCTGAAAATTTTAACCATCTATTTCGGCGCGAAAGAAGTTTTATTGACGCTCGAACTGCAATTTGCCAAAGACATTTCAGCCGCCGATTTGCGCGTCGCGATTCGCCGGATCGAGCGCGACGTAAAAGCAAAATATCCCGACATCACACGCGTTTACTATGAAGCCGAATCGCTTTCGGAAAGAGAATTAAATGCCCGAACCGAATCATAAAATCTCCTTTCAAAATTAAAAACGTGCAAATAAACGATTTTCGTGGCAAAATCGCAAGCAAATATTTTGAGGCTGATCAAAATTATGGCTTACGCGCATTTAATCTTTGGAATCATCGTTTTTGTCGTTTTTCTCGTGACGGGAAAGTTTATGCGCCTTGATTTTCCCGACAAGGAAATTATTCCGCAAGAATTTCGTCTGCTGATGCGTTCG
>JBDTZT010000497.1:0-3924 GCA_040005005.1 Actinomycetota bacterium | reverse complement strand
TCTTCACGTTTTCCGGGAAAGCAATACCGTTCTCTGCCGGTATTGTCTTCGATGCTGGCAGGTCTGATCTTAATTTTGTAGCGAACCTTCCGGTATTCGAATTCCCGTTCGATCGAATCGAGGAATTTATCGTTGATCCGGCTCACCCTGCCCCACACGAATTTCGGCATAAAATCATAGAGTTCGAGCGTGTTCGAATAACGCTGCTCTTTGGGCAGAGCCATCTCGAACAGCGTTAATTGCTCGGGTTTATGCTTTTTATATTGTGAAAGTTTTTTATCTTCCTTTTCCTTCACAATATTGGGAATTTCTCTGATCATCGGTAATCCCCGTTTAACGCGAAATCCGCCCAGTAATAAGGCTCGTGCATATTGAGCGATTTATCTTTGATCAACGCTACCGCCGATTTTTGCAAGCTTTCAGCCGCTGAGTTCCCCTGTTTGTAATTCTCATAAAATGATTTTGTAAAGATCGCCGAAGATCTGTCATCGGCTTCCCACTGAGCGGAAATCACAGTAGTCGCTCCCGACCCCAACATTGCCCAGGCGAGACTGACGAGTCCTTCTCCGCTCAGGACATTGTTTGTATCGCAGGAAGCCAAAAACACCAGACTTCCCTTTTTGAGTTTTATGTTCAGGAGTTTCTCGACCGTCAGATGACCGTCATCCTTTCCGATCTTTCGAAACCCGAGGAAGGAATCCAGCGGCTGCTCCTGATCGACCTGCGCGTGCATTGAAAAATGCAGAATATCCGTTTTTGTCGAATTATTTTCAAAATCCTCCACGGTCGCATTGATGATCGGTTTCGAGTTGTACATTCCCGCTACCGCTGAGGCTTCAGAATTCGCGAATTGCAGATTCTTGTTTTCAAAAGAAGAATTGGAAAATGCCTGCAAAGTTTGGCGATTCGGTTTTGGACTTTTCAATTGTTCGAGCAGGATCGAAACCGAAGGGGCGTAACTGATCAGTTTCTCCTCGATCAGATATTTCTCTCCATCGGAACTCAGTGCCTGAAACGGAATTTTCCAGAGCGATTTATCGGGAACGAAGATTAGGTGTTTGGAAGTGAGCGATAAAGGCTTTAATAACTTATCGTAAAGCTCTTGACCATCCCTTTTGAAAAAGATCTGGTTTTTAATATTTTGCTGGATTTTTGCCGCAGAAATATCGATCTCATCTTCCGAAACCGGCAGCTGAATTGTTTTGACCGGTTTTCCTTTTTCCCTAACGAAAGCCAACAGTTTTTTATCAAGGGTGAAAAAATACGAGATGATTGCCGCATCGTTCAAATCAGAAATTTTATCCAATTTTGACAAATCCGGTTTATCAAGATTTAATTCGGGAATTTTTGTTGTGATCAATTTTTCAGTTTTTTCGATTTCTTCTGAAACACTTTGATCATCAACAAATTTTAAGGTAAGCGCCTCAAGTTTTTGGCGAACTTCATTTGAAATAGTCGATGTAGTTTTCAAAGGGGAGTTATTGATCTTGTCTTTCAAAACCCGTGCCTTCAGAAAATCAGCTAGTTCAAATGATTCTTCCGGATTCACCGTTTTCATCTGTGTCAAAAGCCGGTAGGCATTATGATAAGTTTCGAGAATCCCAAGCGAAAGGTCAGGTGTTTCCGATTGCCTGATCTCTTCAACCAGAGCAATTGTTTTTTCCAAACTTTCAAGCGATTTCTGAGTTAGTTCCAAATGAAAGTAAGCATTCGCAAAATTTAAATAAAGCTTTGGCAGGTCATCACGAAAGTTATTTTTAAGGGTTATGTCCAAAACAAATTGGTTTAGATTGACTACCTGCTCCCAATTCTTCTGCTTTTCCGCAATGGTAATTTTCCAGAGCGGGGTAAGGAAGTCGGAATCCTTCTCCATTTTATCGAGTTCGGTAAATGACTTTTCAGAAACTTCGTTTTGCCCATTAAAGGCGGCAACAACAGCTTTTCCCAATAAAATGTCGAAAGAAAATTGATCGTCCGTGTCAAGGTTTTCCAACTGTGCCAGATAACTTGCTGCTTCTTTAACTTCATTTTCGTAAAGCGAATTAAAAAGCAAAACGCTCAGAAAATTTCGGGACTGATAAGTATTTTCCTGCGCGAGCGACAGCTCCAACCCTTTTTTAAACACGGCAAAGGCTTTTTGCTTTTGCCCAGTTGCACTCAAAAGATTTCCCAACTCATATAAAGCTTGTCTGTATTTGTATTTATATTGAGTCCCGATCGATAAATCAATCCGTTTTTCGGCATAAGCTAAGGCTTTTTGATTATTCAATTTTGAAGCCCAGGCAAGCGACAAAAATCTATAATTATCGAGTTTGGCGGCATTCGTTTTCTCAGTTTTAAATATTTTCTCCGCCTTTTCGAGCCAGATAATTCCCGATATATCATAACCGGATGAAAACAGGATGCGACCAATATTTAAATAATATTCACCAAGGATTTGCCTATCGTTCGGAGCGACAGCCAGCGCCTTTTTTCCAAATTCCAGAGCCTTTTCGGTTTCGTGCTGCGATCTCCAAAGCCACGCCAAAAGCAGATATATTTGTGCTTTTTGTTTCGAATTTACCTCATTTTCCGAAAGAATTTTTAAAGAATCGTTAACGGTAGCTTCGGCTTCTTTATATTTTTCAGTAGATATTTGCGAACCCGCAATAATCTGCTGCCCTTTTAAAATAAGTAAATTATCTTTGGATTTTCGTGCCAATGCCAATCCGGCGTTGGCAATTTCGATCGATCTTAGGTGATTTCCATTATCAAATTCGATTTGTGCCTGAGCAAAGTGTTTTGAAATCGCAGGCAGTTGAGCCGAAACGTTAAAAATAAAGGCAAAACAAAGCAGAAATAAATAAAACAACCTCTGCTTTGTTTTGAAATTTATGTGCATAACCTTTTAAATCAATTATTTGTTGGTCTGCAATCGCCGCCTTCTGATGTCGGTTTGCAATTTGGGCATTGTCTGGTAGTACAACCATCATCGCCAATGATAAATGAAACTACAGTATTTGTAATGTTTTCTAAAACACTGTAAATTCCCGAACTGCCAGTACCGCTGGCAAACACATTGCCAGCCAATAAAACTGACAAAAAGATTACGCAAAAAATTGAATTTGTTTTTTTCATATTTTATTCTCCTCGTTTATTTATTTATTTGTTTTTTCAGAAATTCGTAAATTGTAGCAAATACATATTTTCCGCCGAAACCGTGACCCGAATCGGTCGAACAAATGAACCACACCTCCGAACCCTTATTTTGCAACCGAGTTTTTAGGTCGGTCACATCTTTTACTGGGACTCTTGAATCAATTTTTCCGATGGTTAAAACCAGCGGGATATTATTCCATTTATCGGTATTTGTTAATGGGGAGAGTTCGTCAAGTTTTGACATTAAATTTTCATCTTTTGGATCCCCGAATTCAGTTTTGGCAAATTCATCGATCCAACTTTGCGATAAGTAGCCCCTGATCGAAATAAGCGGGTACTCGGCTATCACGCCTTTTATTCGCTTCGATTCCTGCAAAGCTGTTGAAAGCACCACGAAACCGCCGTAACTCTCCCCTCTTAAGTAAATTTGGTTTGCGTCCAAATCGGGTTGTTTTTCTATCCAGTCTAATAAAGCCTGAATATCTTTTACCGGATCATTTCTTTTTTCACGATTATCTGAGTCCATAAACTCCTTACTAAACCCGGACGAACCCCGAATATTCGTATGAATAATTGTGACTCCAAGATTTGAAGCTAACCGAATGTCCTGTGAATTGAATACAGGTCGATCAAGGATCTGCGGACCACCGTGAACAAAAATCAGGACAGGTGTTTTTTTCTCGGTTTTTTGCGGACGAATGACATAACCCGAAATTTCCTTCTGGTCAAAGTGCATATTTCGCACCAAGGTGAACACCAATTTCGCACCAAAGTGAACACCGTTTC
>JBDTZT010000496.1:0-3929 GCA_040005005.1 Actinomycetota bacterium | reverse complement strand
TGGCAGTTTTGGATGAAGGATTACATCAACGATTATTACCGCGATTTTAAGAAATAAAAGTTTGAGCCGCGAAGCTGAAAAATTAAAAACAATGCACGAACAAATTATCGAAAACTACAAAACGGATACGATCGAGGCATTTCGCAATTATAAAAAATTGGCGGAACGGGCGATTGAGCAAGTTGAGACGGACGAATATTTCAGGGCGCTTGATGTGGAATCGAATTCGATTGCGACGATCGTCAAACATATCGGCGGGAATCTGCGTTCGCGCTGGACTGATTTTTTGACGAGCGACGGCGAAAAGGCGGATCGCCAACGGGATTCGGAATTTATTGCCGAATCGGATACGCGGGAATCTTTGGACGCGCTTTGGGAAACGGGTTGGAACGCGCTTTTCGGGTCGCTCGAAAGTTTAAGCGTGGAAGATTTCGGGCGCACGGTGCAGATTCGCGGCGAAGATTTTTCGGTCGTCAAGGCGATGAACCGCGCACTGGCACACACGGCTTATCACGTCGGGCAAATCGCGTTTCTGGCGAAACATTTTCGCGCTTCCGATTGGAAAACCTTGAGCGTTCCGCGCGGCGGGTCGGGCGAATTTAATGCTTTCTTAGCTGAAAACAAGAATCAGGCGCATTATCTCAAAGCAACGCAGGAGTTTGCGGAAAGAGAAGCAAAAAAGTAGATGGAAACAATTTACGAATACGAATCAAACTTTTACTCTGATGGGCGTTCCGAAATGGTTGTGTGTCAGGGTAGTAAATCTTTTGTTGAAACTTTTATACTGCAAAAAGAATTTCAAGAACTTTTCGGCGGGTTTATTTTATCGGGAAATGTGGAAAGCGGAGAAGAATTCCTTGGAGTTTGAGGAAAAAGAAAGTGTCAAAGATTTAGGCGTATTTTGCGGGAACGTGGTGCTGAATTTAAGTTGTTAAAAAATTCAGTTTCAAAATTTAGAAGGATAATTACAAGTAATTAAGATTCAATAAAAAAGCGGGAGAGTATCTTCCCGCTTTTTGTGAGTTTGACTAAATAATTAACGAATACGGGTGCGGTTAATGACTTTGGTTTCCGTTCTGCCATTTCGTTTATATTTGATTTGGATCGTTTCACGAAAGACTTTGTTGCCTTTACGGACAATTCGCGTTTGCGTGACGGTGCGTTCGCCGCGCCAATTGTCGCGGCGTTCGCGGCGTTGGTCATCACGCCGGTCATCACGCCGATTTTGGTCACTGCGGTCTTGCTGCGGATAATAGGTTTGCGCCGAGGCGAACGTCGCCGTAAAAGCGATGGAAGCTAAAAGAAGCGATAAAGTTATAATTTTTTTCATAGTATTTCTCCCTCAAAAATAATGTTCGGCAAAACGCTCAAAGCGTGTTTGCCGATAGTCAGACGCGAACTTTTAAGTTGAAGTTGGCAAAGGTTTTGTGAAGTTATGTCAAGATTTGTCAAAGGTTGTAAAAGTAAATTTAGCGCATAAAAAAAAGCGGGAGGAGAAAGTAGAATCCCGCTTCGACCGGTGATGATAAATTATTGCTATTTAGCGAACCCGAACGCGGTTGATAAGTTGGGTTTGTGTTCGACCGTTTTGGAAATATGTAATTCGATAAGTTTCACGAAAAGTTCTGAAACCTTGCCGGACGATACGCGTGCTGGTGACTGTCCGAAAACGCCGATTACGGCGACCGTTTCCAATTTGAATTTTAATTTGCGGTGCCGCCGCGTTGGCGGTCGTCAAACTATTGTTGGTTTTGGCTTCGGCTGACGGCACGAACATAATTGAAGTGCCTAAAAGCAGTGATAGTGCTAAGAATTTTTTCATAATAATTACTCCCTGATTCGATTTTTTTTAAGACAAAACTTAATTCGTCCGATAAGTAAGAGACAAGAAAGCGGCGAAAAGTTGAAAATTTTTGTGTAAAGTATTGTCAATTAGCCGTTTTGTTTCGATAAATACAGGCTTTTCTTAAAGTCTTTTTAGAACAAAGGCGGCTCTTTGTGCTAATCTGAATTAGTCTTTTTATGAAATCAATCTCAATCTTAGGTTCGACGGGTTCAATCGGCTGTAACACTCTGAAGACGGTCGAACACCTCAAAGATTTTCGCGTGGTCGCGCTCGCGGCAGGCAGCAATACAGATGTTTTAGCCGCCCAGATTGCAAAATTTCAGCCCGCACTGGTCGCCGTCAAAGATGACGCTTGCGCCGAGAGTTTGCTTCGCAAAATTTCAGATTCCAAATTTCAGATTCCAAATTTACCGAAGATTTTAACGGGCGCCGAAGGTTTGATTGCCGTTGCCACGCACGAACAGGCTGAAACGGTTGTTTCGGCGACGGTCGGCGCGGTCGGTTTTGTCCCGACGCTGCGCGCTTTGGAAGCGGGAAAGCGGGTTGCTCTGGCAAATAAAGAGACTTTGGTGATGGCGGGCGAATTAATGACGAAAGCGGCGCGTGACAACCACGCCGAGATTTTGCCGGTTGATTCCGAACATAACGCGCTGCATCAATGTTTGCGCGGCGAATCGGCAGCGGAAGTCAAACGCTTGATCCTAACCGCGTCGGGCGGACCTTTCCGGACGAAATCGAAAGCGGAAATCGAAAACGCGACCCGCGAGCAAGCCTTAAATCACCCGAACTGGAAAATGGGCGACAAAATCACGATTGATTCCGCGACGCTGATGAACAAAGGTCTCGAAGTGATCGAAGCGCGTTGGCTGTTTAATTTCGGCGCGGACGAGATTTCGGTCATCGTGCATCCGCAATCGGTTGTCCATTCAATGATCGAAATGGTTGACGGTTCGATCATCGCGCAGCTTGGCGTGACCGATATGAAACACGCGATTCAATACGCGCTCACTTTTCCGACGCGAAAAACCGGTTGTCTTGCGCCGCTTGATTTTAGAAAATTTTCCACTCTGACTTTTGAAGAACCTGATTTGGAAAAATTTCCGTGTCTCGCGCTGGCCTACAAAGCTTTAAAAATCGGTGGAACAATGCCGGCTGTTTTGAATGCCGCCAACGAAATCGCCGTCCAGGCGTTTTTGGATGATATAATTCGCCTCAGCGACATTCCGCGCATCATTGAATCGGTGATGAATGAACACGCGGCGCAGGCGGTTTTAAGTTTGGAAATTGTTTTGGAAACCGACGCGTGGGCGCGCACAAAAGCTAACGAGTTTTTAACTGCGAATGCTTCCGGTGCGGGTTCGTAAAAAATAATTTGACTAGGTTGGCGGGGAGTTTTACACTTTTAGTTTGCAACTTGGTTTGAAAAATTGGTTTCTAAGCCTAAGTCAGTTTAAAAGGAATTTACAAAAATGCCCGATATTTTATTAGTAATTTTAGCAGTTGTCTTCGTTCTCGGTGTTGCCATCAACATTCACGAGTTCGGACATTTTATCGTTGCCAAACTTCTCGGAATTCGCGTCGAAGCCTATTCGTTTTTCGGTCTCGGACCGCGAATCTGGGGTTTTAAGGTCGGTCATACCGATTACCGAATCTCGGCGATTCCGCTCGGCGCCTACGTCAAACTTTACGGCGACGAAGCCACTGCCGCGCTCGAAGGCGGTGAATCAACAGGCGAAAAAGTTCCCGACGCGGAACTTTACGAACTGCGTCCGCGTTGGCAGAAATTCTTGGTGATGCTCGGCGGACCGTTTATGAATATTATGCTGGCCTTGGCGATTCCGTTTGGCGGCGCGTTGATCTACGGCGTTCCTTCGATGCCCGCGCCGGTTGTCGGGGTGATCAAAGCGAGCGGTGCGGCGGAACAAGCCGGTTTGAAAATTGGCGACCGCATTGTCAATTTTGGCGGTGTCGAAAATCCGACGTGGGAACGTATCGAACACGACGCGCTCGTTTCACCCGAACAACCGATTCCCGTCACGATTGAACGCGCCGGACAGAAAGTTCAGCTCACCATCAAGCCAAC
>JBDTZT010000495.1:0-3930 GCA_040005005.1 Actinomycetota bacterium | reverse complement strand
CCGTAATCTAAATCGTCGGAATATAATTTCTCCGCTTTTTGCCAATCGCCGAGGACAATGTAGATGTCAAACAAATCACTTTCAATGTCTTCGCGGTTAAAATGCAAAACGCCGTCAGATTCCTCCGGAGCGATTTTCAAACATTCTTCGAGCAGCGGAATCGCTTTGCGGTCTTCGTTTTCACTCGTCATCGCTTCCGCCAAATAATAAGCGCGATTCGCAACGTCGCGCTTTGCCAGTTCCGATAGTTTATCCCAGACGGTATCGCGTTTTTGCTTGTCCCATTTTTCGCTTTCCATCAGATTGCCGATCAAATTTCTTTCATCAACACTCCAGTCTTTGCGTGTGGCTAAAACCTGCGGCAAAAGATCGGTATTGACCGCAAATACGTCGCGCAAATCGTCAAGTTCATCGTTGATTATGCGCAGTAAGTGATAGAGATATTTTGAATCGTTATTTGCCTTTGCTTTGGTGAACTCCTTGCGCAAAATTTTGACGGTTTCTTTACCCTCACTGCCGCGCCAGCCGACTTCGTATAAAATCTCCAAACGTGGGAACGAAGCCTGCAAATCATTCGGTTTATACGGAAACTTATCTAAAGCCTGCAAATAAGTTTTCCAAACCAACGCATTTTCCTTGCGACCTGCGTAATAAGCGGCGCGATTGATCCAGTAATCGGGCGAATTTTCGCCTTCTTTTTCGTCTTTTAACAACTTGGCTTCGACGACGCGCAAACCCGTCACCGACTGCACCGCTCCGGCATTGTAAAAAGCATTGTCAGGTTGAATATCGCTCATATCCATCGCCGTCAATTCTTCGACAATCGTCTGCGCAAGCCGCGCCTGATTCGTTTCCTGATAAATTTCGACCAACGCTTTTTTCGTCCAGACGCGCAATTGTTTTTCGGGATTTTTGACATTCGCGCTTATTGACGCACCGCGAAACCGACTTTCGCCAAATAGTTTCGCGTCCGTTTCCGTAAAGGCAAGCGAAAGTGATTTGTTGAGAAGTTTGACGGCAATTAACGGATTACTTTGTCTTAATTGTATCGCGAGATCAAAAGACTCGTAAGCCGTATCGGTTTTGACGACATCGGCTAACCACGCCACATCTTGCTCGTATCTTGCGTCTGAATTGATCGGAGAATTGAAGGAGACCGATACATTTATCTGCGACGCAGAGGCGCGCAGATATTTTTGGACAAGCGAATAATCCGCCGGATTTTCCCAAATCTTCTGCGCCAGTTCGTCGGTAATTTCATTCGCTGTGCCGAGCGATTGTTTTAAATTAACCAACAGATTCCACCACGTTTCGTTTATTTGCGCCCGCGCTTTCAGCCATTTTTCAAGCTCGCCGGCTTCGCCTTTTTCACGCCACGCAGTTATAAAGTATCCAACGCGGTCATCGCCGTTCGGGGCAAATTCTTCGTAAAAAATCTTTTGCGCAGGTAGATCATCGTCGCTGACGGCTCTTCGCACGACGTGAAATATTTGGTTTTGATTCGGAGACACGGAAAAAATCTTGCTGATTTCGCGCAATGTTTCCTGCACGCGAGCGCGATGACCGGCACGCGCAAAAACGCTCAATTTGACAAGCAAATCTTCCTCGGTCGCGGCGGATTTATCTCGCGCCAGTTCGTTTGCCAATTCGCTGACATCGCGTTTTTGCAAAAGCCGTGCGACCTTGCCCTCGATCGCTTTGTCATCGAGATAAGAATAATTTTGAGCGGAAGCATCAAACGCCAGTACAAACAAAACAAACGCGATAAACAAGACGGAAAAGAGTTTCATCTTTTTAACCTCCGAAATTTTACGACAAATTATTGTAAGAACTTAAAAAATCTGATTCGCCAACCGCTTTATTGGTTGCAAAACGCGCGAAACTTTAAGGTTTGAAATTTTATCTTTAATCTCTTCGCGCCGAACAATTTTTTGGGTGCCTGCCCATCTGTTTTTATTATTTCGCTGGCGGGTAAGCCAGAATCCATTCCAAAGCCGGATCGCGTCCCGCCAAAAAAGATTTCCAATCCGGTTCGACCTTTTTATCCGGCAAAATTCCGGGCGTATCAATTTCGGAAAACTTGTAAAGCTCGATTGAATAGCTTACCGGCAAGTGAGAATTCGGCAGTGAAAACCTGCGATTTTCCTGATAACCAATGGGACGTGCGCCGGTCGGTTCGCCAACCAGAATCGCTTTTAAATCATTGCGAAAATCGGCGGTGTTCGACATTCCCGCCGAAAAAGTTACTCGTCCGGCGATGACGAATAAACGCCCGCGTTCAAGAAATTTTTTACGCTCTTTCAAAGGTTTGATAAAGAAATCGCGTCCGCGCGTGAAATCGCCGCCGCCGTTTTGCCGCAAATCAAACACGATTTTTTCGACTTCCGTTTTGTCAATGAAATCGAACAACTCTTTCGAAAACTTAGCGAATTGAGCGCGGCGCGGATACCATTTGAAATTGACGTAAACTGTCTTGGCGGCTTTCAGATACTCGAAGAAAAACGGCTCGCCGGTTTTTTGCAAATAAAGCGGCGCGCTTGTTTTAAATGGAACAATCCAATCCTTTGCTTCGCCGCGCGGTTCGCCTTTCAGCTCAATCGAAAAGCGTTTGCCTTGCAAATCAACAAATTCATAACTTGCCCGATCAATTTCTTTGGTCAAACCGAGAGCTTTCAGAAAAACCGGATAGGTCAAAAGATAACCGCTCGCGCTTAAAACAAACTGCTCGCTTTCGCCCTGTGAAATATACTCGCGGCTTCGTGCGTATATTTTTTCGACCGGTACGCCGCCGATTTTCGTCAAACGCGCCCCGTTCAAACGCGGAAATTCTTTGGCGATTTTCGTGACGCGCAATTCTTTTTCGAACCAGAAAAGATTCATCGGCACCCGCGGAAACGCCCCGCCCCAACCTAAACCCGTATGACCGTCGCCGATGTGCGCGACAATCCGGCTCATTCCCATGACGATTTCCTCGTCGATGAGCGCGGGAATTTTCGCGTCGAGGTCAATGACCATTTTTTCAAATTGCTCGCGCGAGATTTGATGAAAAGCATTTTTATGTTTTTTCGCCAATTCCGCAGCCAGAAAGCGCAAATCTTCGCGCCATTTCTCTTTGCTTTGCTGCAGAACGATCGCGTCGTCGGCTTCCGTCGAGGCGTCGCCTGTACGCTTCAGTTCAAACGTGCCTTTCGCGGTCGCGCCGGAAACTTCGCCGGAGATTTTGCGGTCTGAGCCGACCTTTCCGCTAAAAAAAATATCGTCGCCGCCCGCATCGAGCGTGAGCGATAAATTGCCGTCCTTAAAACTTCCCTCGATAATCGCCGTGTCGCCCAGCGGCGTCTTAAACATACCGGAAATTTTTCCGTCCTTTTGTCGAATTTCGCCGGAGATTGCCAATTTTCCGAGTCCCTGAACATCCGCCGTGCCCTCGTATCTGCCCGAAACGTCAGCCGTTTGAGCAAACAAATTGGATGCGAAGAAAAGAAACAGCAAAAATGCGAAAATTTTTCGGAAAAGCATTTTTTTATAATACTAAATTTTTAATTTTTATCGCGATATTTTCTCTCTCAAGCGTTTCCTGTGCGCCCGTCTGCATATTTTTGAGTGTCACTTTGTTTTCGGCGAGTTCCGTTTTGCCTAACACACAAACAAACGGAATGTTAATTGAATCAGCGTATTTGAACTGTTTGCCAAGTTTGTCCGTCTCGGGATAAACGAGCACGCGCAAGCCCGCTTGACGCAGTTCACCCGCGAGCTTAAAAGATTCGCCGACCGATTCTTCGTTCCAGATTGTAATTAAAACATCGGCGGAATCGGCTTTGAGTTTCCCTTCGGCAATTAATTTATCGAACATTCCGCGCTCTTCCATCACAACCAAAATCCGCTCCAAACCAATCGAAAGCCCGCACGCCGGGATCGCTTCCTTGCCGA
>JBDTZT010000494.1:0-3942 GCA_040005005.1 Actinomycetota bacterium | reverse complement strand
GGTTTATAAAGTCAAGGAATATCCATGTTATTCGGGCGCGATGTTTGTGCCGATTAAGTAAAAAGCTAAAAATAGAGCTCAGAAAAATTGTTCACAGATGAACACAGATATAAAACATCTTTTTCAATTTTAGATTTCAGGTTTCAAATTAAGAAAAATCTGTGTTTATTTGTGTTCATCTGTGGATAAAAAAGTATTACAAATGTAAAAATGGCTAAGAAAAAACGTCAAAAACCTATTGATTCGCAAGAATCAACTGAAAATTCGGTTAAAGAAAAAATTCCGCCGAAAAAGTTTCCAAAATGGCTGATTTGGTTGGCGATTTGCCTTGTTGCAAGCGTCGGTTTGACGATTTATATCTTAAAAAAATCTCCAACTCAATCGACGAATCGGCAAATCGGCGCGGTGACGGCGTGTCAACAAATTCCGCCTTTTGTCCGTGCGCTCGGTTTTGGAAACAAAGCCGCGTTCAGCACGTCCGACCGCAAAATTCAAGGTTTGATTCTGACGGAAGGCGATCGTAAATATCAACACCCAAGTTGGAAACTCGCGGGTAGTCTGGCGCCGATTACACGCGATGGCAAAGGGAATGCTTTTGTCGCCCCCGCGCCGTGGATTGACGTTTTGGAAAACAAGCCGGACGAGCAAAATAAAGTCTATCGTGTTGACGGGCAAACTCAGGAAATGAAACAGTTTGCCGACTTGCCGAAAGCCTTAGAAACGACTTCGCAAAATCCTTTCGGCGTACTTGGTCTAACGTTTGATTGCGACACAAACAGCCTCTATGTTTCATCGGTTTCCGGCTCAACTCGAAGCGAAACCGTCGGGCAAATTTTCCAACTAAGCGCGGACGGAAAAGTTCTCTCGCAACTAGAAAAAACGGATGCCATCGGTTTGGCGGTTTTCAATTCCGCGAAAGGGAAACGGCTTTATTTCGGACAAGCGCGAAGCTCAGAAATTTGGTCAATCGCACTCGACAATAAAGGAAGTTTTTTGGGCGAAGCGCGAAAGGAAATTTCGCTCGAAACTCTCGGCACACGCGGCGACAACAAATCGCGGCGCATAAATTTTTTAAACAATGAAATGGTCGTTTTCGGTATTGAATTCAACTTCAATCTTATCGCGCCGACCGAAAAGCAGGAAACGATTTATCGCTTTCGTTACGATTCGGCGAAAGACGCTTGGCTTTACATCGAAGAACCGCCGCAAATTGTCGGTGAAAATTGAGAGTCCAAACGCGGAACGCACTTTGCGGAAACCGTCAGCGAAGCGCGGCAGTTAGACGCCGCAAGCGTGAACTCTGAACGAAGAAAATGCGCTTTCTAAAACTTACAATTCTGGCATTTTTTATCGCTTTTTCGGCGGCGTGTTTTTTACTTTCCGATAAAAAATTATCAATAAAAAACGCTCCTAAAAATCCTCAAGCGTTTTTTACACATCACGCGCAAACTTTTCAAAAAGCAAATCCGGAAAATATTAAAGGCGATTTTGAGTGCGAAAATAGTTTTGAATTTGGCGCTGTAAAAGCCGCGATGACCAAAAACGGCGCGGATTTTTTTATTGCTTTTGAAACAAAAGGTCAAAAGGAAACTTACCAAATTGAAGCCGTTGTCGGCACCAAAAAAATTGAAGAATACATTGCCCGAAAAGACACAAAACTGCTGCGTTTGCCGATTGCTTACGACCTGTCGCAAAAACGCTGGATCAATCTAAGCAGTGCGTTTTTTGAAGCGGACGACAAAGATTTTTTCAAGCATCAAAAAGATTGGAACGCCGAATGCGCGTCCTGTCATCTCGAAAATGCTTCGACAAATTTAGAAAATTTCGATGTTAAAAATTTGAGTTCTGACGAGGTGTTACTCGCTTGCGGTGCGTGCCACGCCAAAGGTTTGACCGATTCGTTTCCGAAATTTGATGAAATTGTGTCAAAGGAAAAATATTCCGGCGCCGTGATTTTAGCGCATCAAAACCGAGCGCAAAATCCGGCGGATTTTTTTGAAGACGGTTCGGTTCGTCTGGCGGCGCACGAATATCAAGGAATTTTGCGCTCGGTTTGTTTCGTCAAAAGCAAAGCCGGCGGACAAGAACTCGGCGGCGAAAAAATTAATTGTCTGAGTTGTCATTCCATCGAAAACGGCAACATTGATGTCAAAACGGACGAAAAACTTCTTAACTTTCAAGCCTGCACAAATTGCCATCAGCAATTTTCCGCGCCCGCTTCAATCGCCGAACACACCAAACATTCGACAGCTTCGCAGGCAAGCAGCTGTTACAGTTGCCATATGCCGGAAGTCGTTTACGGACATCTTCAATTTCAGAAAACTCACAAAATAAGCATTCCAAATCCTGAATTGACGGTGCAAAAGAGCGTGCCGAACGCTTGCAATTTATGCCACACGGACAAATCGGTCAATTGGGCAATTTTGCAAACAAAATCGCTTTGGACGCAACATTTTCGGGACGCAAAAACTTCATCAGACACGCAATTTGACGAAGCTGAAGGAATTCGCGGACTTTTCGCGGGCGACGCCTTGACACGCGCTTTGACGGCCGACGCTTTGAAAAAACACGGCACGCCGAAATGGTTCGCGCCGTTTGTACTTAAAGCCGCGCAAGATGAAAATTATTCGCTGGTCCGATATTTTCTGGAAAATGCGCTGGCTGAAAATAAAAATCTTCCGAAGCCTCAGGATATTTCTCCAAAAACCGAAAATCAAGTCAGCATCACCGCTCAAAAATTACGCTCCAGGCGCAAAAAAAATGATCTTGAAATTGCCGAGTAGAATAATGATCTTGAAATTGCCGAGTAGAATATAGATCATTTTTGGTTCCGGGAAATTGCTCGGGACGATAATCGGCAAAAGCCTTGAAATCCCCGTAAAATCGGCAGAAATCAAAAAAGGGTCAATAATTAAGTTATTGACTAAACAATGTTTAATAAAGTAAAATTCCATTGGTTTTTGAATTGCATCACAAAAAATCGACCCACGTAAATAGTTTTTACCCACGAAGGCAAAATAATCACTAAAAATAGAAGAGAAAAAAAATGAAAAAAAATTTATTGCGCCAACGGGGAAAAACCCGTAAGGCGACAATGTTATTTGTTATGGCAACGGGTTTGTCATTTTTTCTTCTGCCATTTGCGGCTTATTGGAGCCAGCAAGCGGCAGGAATAATTTCGGGGCAAGTTTTCCAGGACTATAACGGAAACGGTACTTTCGATACCGCCGGTTCAGCGGCTTTGCCTGCGATTGATGCCGGAATTCAAGGCGTAACCGTCACGGTTTACGCTTCAAACGGCACCTCAAAATCAACCACTACCTTGGCAAGCGGAGCCTGGAGCATTGATACAAGTTCTGCGCCGGTACTGCCCGCCGGGCCATATCGCGTGGAATTTACTAATTTACCGGCGAATTATCAACCTTCGGCGCGTTCCGCCGATTCGGTCGTAGGCGGAACCGCGACGGATTCCGGCTCAACCGTTCAATTTGTTAATAATGTCACGACTTCAAACATAAATCTGGCAATCAACGTCGCGGAAGATTATTGTCAGAATAACCCGACGCTTTGCACGTCTATCTTACGTCCCGGTAATCAAAGCCAAACTCGCGCGACCACGATTTCAGTTCCATATACTGCACCCAGCGCAAATACAAATCTTGCCAACGAATCTCAAACGGGAACGGTTTATGGAACGGCTTATCAAGGTTCGACAAAAACAATTTTTCAAGCGGCTTATATGAAACGCCACGCCGGATTTGGTTCGCTCGGCACCGGCGGCGTTTATAAAATTAATATGAGCAGCGGTTCGCCGGTATTTTCAAATTATGTTGATTTGCAAACGATCGGACTCAATACCGGAACCGATCCGCGGGTCACGGCAGGCTATGCTTTGCCCAATTCAGGTTCAACGCCGAACTGGGATTATGCCGCTTATACGGA
>JBDTZT010000493.1:0-3942 GCA_040005005.1 Actinomycetota bacterium | reverse complement strand
TTTCAAGTCTGAAAAATTGACGAATACGGGCGGCGTTTATCAAGCGGTCATCTCGCCGGACGGCAAACGAATGGCTTATTCAAGCGAAATCAACGGCAAACAAGGCATTTGGCTCAGACAATTTGAAACATCCGAAAACATTCAAATTTTGCCGAATTCGGACGATTTTTATTACGGACTCGATTTTTCGCACGACGGGCAAACACTTTATTTTGCGAGAGGAAAACAAGACGGCCATATTACGCTTTACCGCGTTTCGGTTTTCGGCGGCATTCCCAAAGAAATTGCCAGCGACACGCAAGGTTGGTTTAGTCTTTCGCCCGACAACCGCCAGATTTCCTTTGTGCGCTGCACCTATCAAGACGAAAATTATTGCTCGCTTTACGTCGCTCAGTCCGGCGGCGAAAATGAACGCAAACTTTTAACACGCCAAAGACCCTTTCGCATCGGCGATAATCAATTTTCGCCCGACGGCAAATCAATCGCTTTTGCGGTTGGTCAATCGAACAACGGCTCAAACGAATTCAACTTAAAGGAAATTGACATCGAAACGGGCGCGGAACGGGAAATCACCCCACAAAAATTCTTCAACATCAGCAATTTGAGCTGGCTTTCGGATAAAAGCGGGCTGCTGATCACGGCTACCGAACTGTATCCGCGACCGGGACAAATTTACCAAGTTTCGCGGCAAACAGGCGAAGTCAAATCATTGACCAAAGATTCAATCTATTACAATCGGGTCAGCCTTGATGCGGCGGCCGAAAAAATGGTCGTCACTCAGTTTATTGCTGATTTTCGTTTATGGACCGCGCCGACAGCCGATTTGAGTGCCGCCCAAATAATCTCGTATGCGCAAGGCGGTTTTGTTTACACGCCAAGCGGAAAGCTGATTTTTGGTTCGACCACCGACGGTAATCAGAATATTTGGATTATGAACGGTGACGGTAGCGACCAACGCCAGCTAACCAACAGCCAAGGCGCAAACTGGAAACCGATTGTCGCGCCCGACGAGCGTTATATTTATTTTACTTCAAACCGCTCCGGTTCAAACCAAGTCTGGCGAATGAACATAGACGGCAGCAATCAAACGCAAATTTCCACTGACGAAGAAGGCGGCGACCCGATCTTTGTCACGGCTGACGGTAATTCCGTTTATTACAAAACGTCGCTGAGCGTCAATTTGAAAAAAATCACAGTCAGTGGTGATGGAAGTTTCATATCGAGCCTTGTTTCAAATGAAAGAACGTATTTGGCCGTGATTGATTCGACGGGCGAGACAGCCGCTTACTTTTCCCGTAAAAGCGGCGACTTTCACGAAATTGTCTTAATGTCGGTGGCTGACGGAAAGGTGCTGAAATCATTTAGATTGGCTGACGAACAATCGCATCCGATGAAAATCATTTGGTCAAAAGATAACAAATATTTGTATTATCTAATCAAAAAGGCCTCAAAAAGTATGATTTGGCAGCTTTCGCCGGAAACCGGCAAATCTGAAATGCTGACCGAAATGAGCGATCACGAAGTTTCGGATTTTGCTTTTTCACCGGACGGCAAAACATTTGCCTTTATTTGCGGAAGTTGGAAGCACGATGCTTTTTTGATTGAAGGGTTGAAATAGAAAAAAGGGAATCAGATTGATAAATTCAATACGCCGTAATTTAAGTTTCTTGATACTTTGATTACTTTGCGTCTTTGCTCTCAGGCGGGAAGTAACTTCTTTGAGTATTTTCAACGCCGCGAGAAATATTTCCCGCCTGAGAGGCAAAGCCGCAAAGTAGAATTTTGTTAACAAATTTTAAAACAGCTGATTCAACCTAATTCCCTTTTCATTTTCACTTTTCCTAACTTACTTGCGGTCTTTGAATTGCTCGTAGAGTTCAGTGTGACGGCTTGTCAGCGGAATCAGGCGACCGTTGATGAACAAGTATTTAATGTTCGTCCGCGGTTCGAGCAAATCACCGTCGGTGACGACGATGTTGGCTGTTTTGCCGACTTCGATTGAGCCGAATTTGTCGGCGATTCCGAGGATTTGCGCCGGATAGAGCGTGACGCTTTTTAACGCTTCGTCTTTTGATAAACCATATGCGCCCGCGAGTCCTGCGTGATACGGCAAATCGCGGACTTCCGCGCCGTCGTTGCCGGTCGAAATGGCAAATTTCACGCCCGCCTGCTGCATTTTTGAAGGTGCTTCATAAAGATAATCATATGCATCGTCGTCACGCACCGGCAGATTATAAATGTTTGTGTAAATAACCGCGATGTTGTTTTTCTTTAATCCGTCGGCAACCTTCCAAGCCTCTTGTCCGCCTAAGATTATTCCCTTAACTTTCGTGTCTTCGACAAATTTCACGACTCCGCGAATATCTCTTTCGCGTTCAGCCGTAAAAATCACGGGCTTTTCGCCGCGAATAAAGGGTATCATCGCTTCAAGGCGCAAATCTGTTCGCGGCGACGGAAGCGTTTTGTCCTTTTCGTAAGCATCTTTAATACGCGCATAACTTTCCGCTTCTTTGAATATTTTCTTTAAATCATCAAGCCGCTGGTCGCGCCTTTTGACGGCTTCGTTAAACTCGATCTGCGGTTGTCCGAAACCCGAAAACGTCGAGATTCGCGGGAAATTCACTACCAAACCAAACGCCGGCACAACCGCCATCTCGGCTTGTGTGCTTCCCCATAGATTGATGATCGCCGCTTGTCCCGCAATCGTTCCGCCGGCCGGATAGGAAAGAACCGTCGTGATGCCGTTGATGCGGGCCACATTGACGTGCGAACTGTGCGGGTTAATTGCCGTTATCGCTTTGGCATTGGCGTTCATCTCGCCGACTTCCGCGACGTCCATCGAAGCATTGACACCAAGCGTAATTTCCGCGAGTCCGAGCGTTGTTCCGGCGTCAATCATTCCGGGATAAACGCTCAAACCTTTGCCGTCAATCTTTTCGGCGTTCGCCGGAACGGAAATAGTCGCGCCGACCGCCGCAATGTGCCCGTCCTGAATCAAAACCGTTCCGTTCTCAATCACTGCGCCCGAAACCGTCACGATTCGTGCATTCGTAATCGCAAAAGTTCCCGCTCTGCCAAGCACATTTTGCTCGGAACCATCGTTTTGTGCGAATGAATTAAGGCAAAATAGTCCACAGATGAACACGAATAAACACAGATAAGAGATAGCTTTAATAAAATTCGTAATTCGTAATTCGTAATTCGTAATTCGCATTTAATTATTTCCTCCGTCGGCCCAATCGGCTTCATCTCTTTCGGCTTGCCGTTTTTCTTTCGGTATTTGCGGCTGCGTCGCGCCGCTTCCGGGCGGACGATTGATCTCGAGTTTTTCGAGTTCCTTCCGTTCTTTTTCGAGTTCGGCGCGACGCTCGATATCTTTTGTGCGGTCAAAATAAACTTCGCCTTCGATCATTGTAATTTCAGGATGCGAATAAACGCTGAACGGATGCACGTTCCAAATCACCAGATCCGCGTCTTTACCGACTTCGATCGAGCCGGTCCGTTTGTCAATGCCGAGTTGTTTCGCGGCGTTGAGCGTAATCATTTTCAACGCTTCTTCCTCGGGAACGCCGCCGTATTTTTCGACCTTTGCCGCATCGAGATTCAAACGCCGCATTCTTTCGTCCGAATCCGAATTGATCGAAACGACGACGCCCGCCTTCCATAAAATCACCGCGTCGTAAGGAATCGCGTCGTAGGCTTCGAGTTTGTATGACCAAGAATCGGTAAAAATCGAAACGCCGGTTCCGCGCTTGGCGATTTCGGGCGCGATTTTGTAGGCTTCGAGTCCGTGCTGAATCGTTGCAATCTTAAAACCGAATTCATCGGCAATAAGCAGCAGATTTAAAAGCTCGTCCGACCGATAACCGTGTGAATGAACCAGACGTTTGCCTTCCAAAA
The DNA here is from genome assembly GCA_040005005.1 of Actinomycetota bacterium. Lineage (GTDB taxonomy): Bacteria > Acidobacteriota > Blastocatellia > Pyrinomonadales > Pyrinomonadaceae > JAFDVJ01. The sequence continues at coordinate 42 of JBDTZT010000493.1, read as the reverse complement.
CTTCGACCAGCGGTTCTAGTTCCAAATCGCGGCGCGGCTGGA
>JBDTZT010000492.1:0-3944 GCA_040005005.1 Actinomycetota bacterium | reverse complement strand
AATCAATCATCGTGCCTTCGTCAACAAAGGCTCCGACATTGACATAACAAGGCGGCATCAGCACGACATTTTGCGCGACAAACGAGCCGTCGCGAATCGTCGAGCCGCCCGGCACGATGCGGATTTTATCTTCGAGCGTGATTGGTCTTAAAGGATAAGTTTCCTTGTCGAAAAACTTAAAAGTCTCGGTGTCTTTCGACATTTCAACCATTTTACCCATCCTAAACCCGAGCAGAATTCCCTGCTTGACCCACGCATTTGCCCGCCAATTTCCGTACGTGTCTTTTTCCGCCGAACGAATTGCGCCGCGCCGCAACGCCGTTTTGAATTCTTCAAAAATTTCACGGTCAGCCGCATCAAACTCCGCCTTTGTAAATAATTTTTCAATGTTCTCTTTCAATTCCATCTTCAATAACTTCCATTTTATCTGTTTTTTCGGCAAATATTCCTTTGATAATTCTCTGCACCAGCGGAATTGTCAAAAACGCGAGGCCCGAATATAAAGGATTAAACAAACCGATCAAAATCGCGACCACGCCGACAATCGGCAAAAACGTCATTCGCCACGAAAAATGACTAACGACCGCCTGACTTAAATCCTCGTCAATCAACCTCTGTCGGACAGCGTAATGCCACTGCCAAAGTTCCAGCAAACCGGCCGCCGAAAAGGTCGCCGCATACAGCACAATCGGCACGAAACGTCCGGGTTCTTCGCTGAAAAACGCCGTCGGGAACGGCATAAAAGCAATCGCCATCAGAAAAAACACATTTCGCCAGACAAGTCCGTAATTCCAGCGCACGATATGACCGTAAATGCGGTGATGCCCGATCCAATACGCGCCGATGACGAAAAAGCTGAAAAAATAACCGACGAAATTCGGTATCAATCTTACCAGCGCAATCCAGTATTCGCGGTCGGAAGGATTATCTTCGAGATGCGGAACTTTGATTTCGATAATCAAAAGCGTGATCGCAATCGCAAAAACCGCATCGCTGAAAAAAACGATGCGCTCCATTTGTAATTCCGAATTTTTATGATTTGTCATTTTGTTTGAAAATCACTTTGGCCTCTCTGCAATTTAATATTATGTAAAGATTTTAAGTTCGTCCGTAGTAAATTCGTTTTTTGTAACGGTAATGTTCAATTTTTTATGGTCATAAAATCAATCTTCTATTTTCAGACAAACCAATTTTGCCAGAGGTTTGCTTAACAGGTATAAAATTATTCCAAGAGCAAGATAAAAAATACCTGAATGAAAGGCTTCCCAAGACGTATATTTTTGCGAATAATTTATATTAGCCAAAATCAATCCTAAAGTGATAAATCCCAAAATACCGAATATACTGAAAATAACCGCAACAAATCGAATTATTAGCGTGCAAACTTTTTCATATTTACTCATGCCTGATTCTCCAATCTTTTCAAAATATCTTTCAATTTTATCGGTCAAAACTTGGTTACGGAAGGACAAAAGCGATTACTTTCCAATTAAAACTCAAAAGTTTCGCCGTGAATCACATGCGGCTCAAATTCCAGTAAATATTCCGCGTCCTTTTCGTAATACCGCGCTTTTTCGTGATCTTCGCCCGCGAACTTTTTGATATTCTCAACGCTGTCCCAGGTCGTCACCGTCCAGAAATGACAAATTCCTGCTTCGCGGCGGCGCAGGATTTTAACGCTTAAGTTTCCCGGCGTCTTTATGTAATCTTCGACGCCCGTTTTGATGACATATTTCAGATATTCGTCCGCGTCTTCGGCTTTCGTCGTGCCATGCCAGATGCGCGTGATGATTTCGCTTTTCATAAACTCAAAACTACTGATTTTCCCGTTTCAGCGAATTATATTTCTCCGATAAAGAATCGGCGCGGGCCGCGTAGATCGAAGCGATTACCGCACGGTCCGCCGGACGAAAGGCGCGGAGCATTATTTTTCTTGAACGAATAATTCCTTTCGCGTCAACGATCACTATGGCGCGGGTGAAAACCGTCGGAAAAATCCAATGAAAATTGTAGTTTAGCGTCACGTTTCGATCAACATCAGCGAGCAGCGGGATCGGCAAGCGGTGGCGTTGGGCGAAAGCGCGGTGTTCATCAATATTGCCGGGCGAAACCCCGACGACGAGTGCTTTGGTTGCCAGATAATCCGCCCAATTATCGCGCACCGAACATAATTGTTTGGTGCAAACCAGCGTTTCGTCTTTCGGATAAAAAAGCAGGGCGACGACGTTTCCCAAATGTTCGGACAAACGCCATTTCTCGCCTTTTTCGGTTTGAAGTTCAAAATCGGGAGCCGCTTCGCCGACGGCAACCGAGATATTGTTTTCTAAATTCATAATCCATAAAATTTCTCCTTCAATACAGATTATTTCATTCCGCTTAAAATTTCACGCAATATTTTCCGTGTTGGTTCGGACACAGGAACGAGCGGCAAGCGCAGATTTTCTTCCAGCAAGCCCATTTCCTTCATCACGAATTTGCACGGCGCGGGCGAGGCTTCGATAAAATTCGCTTCCATCAGCGGCAGAATTTGGTAATGAATCTTGCGGGCGGCCGTCCACGCGCCGTCTAAAGCCTTTTCAACCATTTTTGAAGTTTCTTTCGGAATTTCGTTCGCGCAAACCGAAACAAGTCCGTCCGCACCGATCGAGATCAGCGGCAAGACGGTCGCGTCATCGCCTGACAAAACGGCGAAATGTTTCGGGCGATTTTTGATGATCTGCATCACCTGCAAAAAATTCCCCGACGCTTCTTTCGTCGCGACGATGTTTTCGTATTTTTCTGCAAGGCGCAGGCAAGTTTCGGCGGAAATATTTGACGCCGTGCGCGACGGCACGTTGTAAAGCATAATCGGGAATTTTTTGACCGATTTGGCGATCTCGCCGAAATGCGCGAGCATTCCTTCCTGCGTCGGTCGGTTGTAATAAGGCGCGACAACCAATGCACCATCGGCGCCAAGTTCGCGCACTTTTCGCGTCATCTCAATCGTCGCCGCCGTGTTGTTGCTGCCCGTTCCGGCGATAACTTTGGCTTTATGCCGATGCGCGACCTCGACGCACATTTTGATAACGTGAATTTTTTCTTCGTCCGACATCGTCGCGGCTTCGCCCGTCGAGCCGCACGGAATCAGTAATCTCACGCCGTTTTTTATCTGGCGTTCAACCAATTTTCTGAAACATTCGTCATCAACCGAGCCGTCTTTATGAAACGGCGTCACCAGTGCAGTTCCGCAACCGCGCATCCAATCCAGTTTTATCGTCATAAATTCTCAAAAATTTTCTTGAATAAAATGCAAGTATAAGTTCATAATTGCAGAGTTACAAAATCCGCCGTCAGAATTTCTTATGAAATCTATAAGTTTCACCGTCATTATATTTCTTTTCGCAAGTTTGCAGTTTGCCTGCACCAATGTCGCCAACACTCAAACGCTGAAACCGACTCCGACCGCGCCGTCCGCGCCGAAAATAATCGCGCGAAAATTCGCATATCCGGTTGGCAAAACCGAAACTTTAACGCAGGCAAAAGACAAAAAAGACGATTGGTATAACGCGCTCGAATTCGGCGAAAACAATCATCTCGGCGAAGATTGGAACAAAAATTCGGGCGGCAATACCGATTGCGGCGAAGCGGTTTTTGCAATCGCCGACGGAACAATTGTCTTCGCTGAAAACGCCGGAATCGGTTGGGGAAACGTCGTCATCATCGAACACGAATTACCGGACGGAACACGCGTTCAATCGCTTTACGGACATTTGCGGAAAATCTTAAAAACGTCGGGCGAAGTAAAGTTCCGCGAACAAATCGGCGAAGTCGGCAATGCTGACGGCAAATATCTCTGTCATCTGCATCTCGAACTGCGCGACGAAACTTGTCCGGTGTGGAATCAGGCGGGCGGCGGTTATTCGGCAGACCGAAAAGGCTGGCTTGACCCGTCAGATTTTATTGAT